>DASRBM010000303.1:0-3934 GCA_035653635.1 Acidimicrobiales bacterium
TCCTCCGACAGGAAGGTGCGGGCGGTGAAGGTGGGGAACGACGGGAAGTTCATCGACGCGAGCACCCCGCCCGCGTCCATGTCCTTCACCCGCTCGTGGACGTCGTAGCAGCCGGGCCGGACCTCGTCGAGGCTCTGCGGCTCCATCCCGTACTCCTCGCGGGGCCGTCCGGCCACCGCGTTGAGGGCGGCCGTCTCGATGACGACCTTGCCGAAGACCCATACGTCGTTGCCCTCGTCGTTGCGCACGAGCTTGGGGGCGCGCTCGAGGTACCTGGCCTGCAGATGGTTGACGAAGAGGTCGGGGGGCTCGATCAGGTGGTCGTCGACGCTGATGAGGACGAGGTCATCGACTGCGGCCATCGGCTCCCCTCCCGAGAACGGCATTTTCGATTTCAAAGAGTCAAGATATCACGGGCCCCTCACGGCCGCCCCGGCGCCGGCAGCCCGTGGGCGGCGGCGGCCCGGACCAGCCACGTCTCGAGCTCGGGACTCGACTCCCAGGCCGATTCGAGCAGGTAGAGGGCGGGTGCCGGGCAGCTGCAGCCGATCTCCGACAGCACGGGTTTCAGGGTGTGCTCGCCGGCCAGGGCGTGCTGGGGCCCGGCACCGAGCATCAGGGCGACGGCCGGCTTGGCCGCGAGCTCGCCGGCGGCGAACTGGTCGAGGAAGAGCTTGAGCAACCCGCTGTAGGTGGCCTTGAAGGTGGGCGAGGCGAACAGGACGAGGTCCGCCGCCTTCACCGTGTCCTTCGCCGCCTCGACCTCGGGCGATCCCCAGCCGAGCAGTGCCGGGCCCAGTTCGGCGAGCTCCACGCCCGCGACCGGCGGCGCGCCGGTGAGGCGCTCGGCCACCATCTCGGCCGCCCGGCGGGTCCGGGAGCCGAGCTTCGGGTTGCCCACCACGACGACGACGTCCACGGGCTTCCTCCGGTGCGGCGGGGACGGGCTCCTATCCTGGTCCCGGCATGGCCGACGCTCGCAAGCTCGCCTTCGACCCCATCGCCGAGGCCCGGCGCCAGTGGTCGGCCCACGGCTGGGACGGGGCCGCCGCCGGCATGGCCGTGGTGACGTCGGTCATGCGGGTCCAGCAGCTGTTCATGGCGCGGGCCGACGCCGTTCTGCGTCCGTTCGGCCTCACGTTCGCCCGCTACGAGGTGCTCATGCTGCTGCTCTTCTCCCAGCGGGGGGAGCTGCCGCTCGGGAAGGTGGGGGAGCGCCTGCAGGTGGGCGCGGCCAGTGTCACGAACGCCATCGACCGACTCGAGGCGGACGGCCTCGTGGTGCGCCGGGCCAACCCCGACGACGGGCGGGGGGTGCTCGCGGCCGTCACCGAGGACGGTCGTCACCTGGCCGACCGGGCCAGCGACGCCCTCAACACCGAGTTCTTCTCGGCCCTCACGCTGTCCGGCTCAGAGGAGGAGGACCTGTTCGCCCTGCTCCGGACGCTGCGGCAGCGGGCGGGCGACTTCGAGTGAGGCGCCGTTGCAGTTGTTTCGGCGTCGAAATACCATCGTGGACGGACGTCGACAGGGGGAAGGTGACCCACCGTGACCCGTAGAGAGGACTGGGAGCGCCAGTACCGCGCCGCCCCGTCGGACGCCGTCGAGGCCAGCACCATGTCGGGACTCGAGCTCGACGCCGTCTACGGCCCCGACGACGGGGAGTTCCCCGGCCAGTTCCCCTACACGCGGGGGCCGTACGCGTCGATGTACCGGGGGCGGTTGTGGACGATGCGGATGTTCGCCGGCTTCGGCACGGCGGCGGACACCAACGCGCGATTCAAGGAGCTGCTGCGCGCCGGGGGCACGGGCCTGTCGACCGCCTTCGACCTGCCGACCTTGATGGGAGCGGACTCCGACCATCCCATGGCGCTCGGCGAGGTGGGCAAGGCCGGCGTCGCCGTCGACACCCTCGCCGACATGGAGGACCTGTTCGACGGCATCGACCTCGGCACCGTGAGCACGTCGATGACGATCAATTCGCCGGCGCCGATCCTGCTCGCCATGTACGTCGCCGTCGGCGAGGAGCACGGCACGCCCCGCGCCCGGCTGGCCGGCACGCTCCAGAACGACATCCTGAAGGAGTACCAGGCCCAGAAGGAGTTCATCTTCCCGCCGCGCCCGTCGGTGCGACTGGTGAACGACGTGGTCCGCTTCTGCACGGCGGAGATGCCGCTGTGGCATCCGGTCTCCATCTCCGGCTATCACATCCGCGAAGCCGGCTCCACGGCGGTGCAGGAGCTGGCCTTCACGCTCGCCAACGGCTTCGCCTACGTGGAGGCGGCCATCGCCAGCGGGCTCCCGGTGGACGCCTTCGGCAAGCGGCTCAGCTTCTTCTTCAACGCCCACATCGACTTCTTCGAGGAGATCGCCAAGTACCGGGCGGCGCGGCGCATCTGGGCGAGGTGGCTGCGCGACCGCTACGGCGCCACCGACGAGCGGGCCATGCAGCTGCGCTTCCACACCCAGACGGCCGGCGTGTCGCTGACCGCCCAGCAGCCCGAGATCAACATCGCCCGCGTCGCCATCGAAGCGCTCGCCGGTGTATTAGGCGGCACCCAGAGCCTGCACACCGACTCCTTCGACGAGGCCCTGGCGCTGCCGACGGAGAAGGCGGCGCGCATCGCGCTGCGCACCCAGCAGGTGATCGCGTACGAGACGGGAGCGGCGTCGGTGGCCGACCCGCTCGGCGGCTCGCACTTCGTGGAGGCGCTCACCGATCGCATGGAGCAGGAGGCCGAGGCCGTCTTCGCCCACCTGCTCGAGCTCGGCGACGGGTCGATCCTCGAAGGCGTGTATCAGGGCATCGAGGAGGGCTGGTTCCAGAGCGAGATCGCCCAGGCGTCGGCCGACTTCGAGCGCAAGCTCAACGACGGGCGGCGCATCCTCGTCGGGGTGAACCGGTTCGAGGAGACCGACGAGCCCGAGGCCGACATCCTCTACATCGGTCCCGAGGCCGAGGCCCTCCAGCGCAAGCGTCTGGCCGAGGTGAAGGCGGCACGCGACGACGGTGCCGTGTCGCAGGCGCTCGCCCGGGTGCGCCACGACGCGGCCGACCCGGCGACCAACGTCATGCCGAGCCTGCTCCAGGCCGTGTACGCCTATGCCACCGTGGGCGAGATCATCGGTGCGCTCGGCCAGGTGTTCGGCACCTGGACCGAACGGGCCGTCGTCTGAGGGGGCAGCGGTGACGGCGGGGGAGATGATGCGCGTGCTCGTGACGAAGGTCGGATTCGACGGGCACGACCGCGGGGTCAAGGTGGTGGCCCGGATGCTGCGCGACGCCGGCCTGGAGGTGATCTACGGCGGCCTGCGCCAGACGCCGGAGACCGTGGCCGAAACGGCGTTGCAAGAGGACGTCGACGTCGTCGGGCTGTCCATGCACTCCGGTGGCCACCTGACCCTCGCCCCGGCCGTCATCGAGGCGCTGCGCCGTCGGGGCCTCGACGTCCCCGTCGTCGTGGGCGGCATCATCCCCACCCGCGACCGCGACGTGCTCGTGGAGCAGGGCGTGGCCGAGGTCCTCACCCCCGGTGCCTCCGAGGAGGAGGTGGTGGCGGCGGTTCGACGCGCCGCGGCCCAGCGGGTGCAGGCCACGGAGGCCTGAACCGAGCGCCTCAGCCGCCCCGGGCCTCCACGAGCGCCTGGCGGCTGACCTTGGTGGCCGCGCTGCGGGGGATGTGGTCGACGTATTCGACCGTCTTCGGCACCTTGTAGGGCGCCAGCCGCGCCTTGGCATAGGCGATGACCTCGGCCGGCTCCGGCGGCGCCGCCTTGTCGCGGGGCTCGATGACGGCGTGCACGCGCCGTCCCCATTCCTCGTCGCGGAGCCCGATCACGACCACGTCGGCCACGGCGGGATGGTCGATGAGGGCGGCTTCGACCTCGGCTGGATACACGTTGGCCCCGCCGGTGATGATCAGATCGACCCGGC
>DASRBM010000304.1:0-3439 GCA_035653635.1 Acidimicrobiales bacterium
CAGCGCCGGGGATCGGTCCACCTCCACGCCCTCGTCCGCCTCGACGAGCGCGACGGTGCGGCCGGCGCCCCTCTGTTCGACGCCAGCCGGCTGGCCGCCGCCCTCGTCCAGGCGGCCAAGAAGGTGAGCGCCCCCGGTCCCAGTGGGATCCGCCATCGCTGGGGCGCCCAGCTCGACGTGGCCCTCGTGGCCGACGAGGACGACCGCCGTCGCCGGGCCGCCGCCTACTGCGCCAAGTACGCCACGAAGGGGGTGGCCGAGAACGGGGCCCTCGACCGCCGCCTCACCGGCGGGGTGCCGGCCCACCTCGAGCTGCCCGACCACCTGCGCCGACTGGTGGAGACTGCCTGGGCCCTCGGACCGAGAGGCGACCTGCAGGATCTGCGCCTGCGGGCCTGGGCCCACACCTGCGGCTTCCGGGGCCACGTCCTCACGAAGAGCCGGGGCTACTCGACCACCTTCACCGCCCTCCGGGCCGAACGCCAGGCCTGGGTCGTCGCCCAACGCCGCCAGGACTGCGAGGCGATGGCGGAGGAAGGTGAGCTCGAGAGCCAGTGGGTGTTCGTCGGGGCGGGCTACACCACCGCCGGCGACGCCGTGTTGGCCGAAGGCATCGAAGAGGAGCTCCGTCGCGGCCGGCAGATCGCCTGGGAGGAGCGCCACCAGCGCCACACCGGGGGACCGTGATGGGCAACCGAAAACGGTCGCGACAACCGAGCGGTCCTCTCCTGAGCGTCGAGGAGACGGCCACGTTGCTCGGTGAAAGCCGCTCGACGATCTACCGGGCGATCAAAGCGGGGACGCTGCCTCTCCCCGTCTACCGCCTGAGCGGACGCATGCGCATCCCCAAACTGGCCGTCGAGCGACTGATTGCCGGCCTCGATCCGAATGCTTCGGAGCCCCCGGCCCCTCAGGCGCCCCTCGGCCGCTGCGAAGCCTGCGGGGGACCTTCGCCGTCGAAGAGACGCGCGACGTGCTCGGCGGCTCGACGATCTTCTTCCGGCACCACGTCGGTGTAATGCCGGGCCATGCGGACCGTCGCCCAGCCGAGGCGGGCCTGCTTCTGCGCCTCCGGTACGACGGCGTCGAGCACTGTCGCCTGGAAGTGACGAAGCGAATGCAGGTGGACGTCACCCTGCACCTTCGCCCGCTTCCGCACGGTCGCGAAGGCGTGGCTCATGGTGTCGGGATGCGGTGGCGTCGCTCCCCCGGGATCGCTCGAGAAGACGAACGCAGCCGACTCCAAGGGCAGACCACAGGCCAGGGCGAGCTCTGCCTGCTCGACCCGGAGTGCTCGCAGTTGTTCGAGCGTGACACTGTCGACCGCCAGTCGGCGCACCGAAGCCCGGGTCTTCGGCCGCTTGGTCATGGCACCGCCATGAGCCGCCACAATGCTCTCGTCGACCGAAACAGCAGAAACGTCGAAGTCGACGTCCGACCAGCGCACGGCACAAGCCTCGCCTCGACGAAGACCGGTCGTCGCCACCAGCCGGAGGAACACGGCAAACCGGAAGTCGTAGCCGACGGCCGCCGTCAACAGCGCCGCCACCTCCTCGACGGTGGGTGCTCGCACGGGCGTCGAGTCGTCGAGATTCCAGCTCGGGAGCTCCGTCCCGTTGATGGGATTGGGCAGCTGGTTGTTGCTCCACTTTCGAGCCAGCCGGCAGGCACGGTGGAGCATGGCCCGCGCCTGCCGTACCGACGCCTCCGACAGACCCTTGCCTTTGAGATTCCGGAAGTACTTCTCCACGTCGTACGGGCTGAGCGTGGCGATCTTCCGTCTGCCGATCGAGCGCTCGATGTGCTTCTTCCACAGGTTTTCGTACCGGAGCGTGGTGGATGGCGACAAGTCCTCCCAGCCGTTCTCGCGCCAGCCTTCGATGGCGTCGTTGATGGTGGTTGCGACCCCCCACTGACGGCTTCGACCGTCGGGAACGGGGATCGGTTTGTCCTCGAGCTCGATGATCATGCGTGCAAGGGCACGCTCGGCTGCCCGCTTGGAACCCTTGAAGGTCGCGTACTTGTGGCGCACGCGTCCTTCGCTGTCGCGACCGAGAAAGACGCGGAGCTCCCAGGTGTCGTCGTCGCGAATCCGCCGGATACTTCCCGCCACTACAGCCGCCTCCCGCCGCACCCTTGTTGGGTTTCGTGTTGGGTTTGATCCTACCAGGGGGAACGGGCGTTCGGCTGGGAGCCAGCTATAGGGGTCTACCTGGTACTCCTTGGTGGGCCGCCCGGGGCTCGAACCCGGCACCTTGGGATTAAAAGTCCCCTGCTCTACCCGATGAGCTAGCGGCCCCGGAACGTGGCCAACGCAGACTACCGTTCCGACGCCGTTGCGTACTGGCCTGTCTACTTGGCTTGCACGACCGTGACGCGCCAGAATGACACCGGAGCGCCGGCCGCCTGGTCAGGCAGGCCCGCTTCCCTGAGAGGAGCCACTGAACCGTGCAACGCGATACGACCGTTCGTTCGCGCGTCATCGACTACCTCGTTGCCAACGGGCCAATCGAGGACAAGAGCGGACGTGCCACGTCACGGCTGAAAGAAGCCGTCGGCTATCCGGGCGGCGACGCCGGCTTCATCCGGATCGTGGGCCTCATGGCCGACGCAGGAGAGATCCTGCGCGAGGTCCGAGGCAAGCGGACGTACCGCATCGCCGCCCCGGAGGGCGCCGTCGCGAGTTCGCCGGCACCTGCACCCGAGTCGTCATCAGGGGACGGCGAGCTCGACTACGACGAACTCGCCGCGTCGCTCCTCGCCAGGGTGGCGAACGTCCTGAGCGCGCCGCAACCGGCAGGGGGCGACAGCGCGGCGTGGGCACGGCGGCGTATCGAGCAACTCGAGAGCCGCGTCACCGCGCTCCAACGCGATCTGGCCCGGGCCAAGGCGGAAACCGACGCCGTCCGCGAGGAGCGCGACGCGCTCCGTTCACAGCTCGACGCGGCGACCCACAACATCGACGTGCTCACCGAACGCATCGGTAGCACGCAACGCCCGAGCGGCAGGGCGGCGGCCCGGCTCGACAGCGAGGAACAAGCCCTCCTGCACAGGCTCGGACACCGCCGCCCCCCGCGCGAGGCGGTCTGAAGCACTAGTCCTGGTGGAGGGCGTCCTTCACCTTCTCACCTGCCTGCTTCAGGTTTCCCTTCGCTTCCTCCACGCGCCCTTTGCGCTGCTGGTCGCGGTCACCCGTGACCGCTCCGGCCGCTTGCCGGGCGCGTCCTTCCATCTCCTGCAGCTTGTTCTTGGTCTTGTCCATGTCACCCATACCTACGCGGTACCCGATGGCGTCAGAGCCATGCGCGTGCAACGCCGGTGTCAACGAGAGATGCGTCGTGACCTGCTGTATCTCAGACTGGCGACGAGGACGATCACCACGACGAGCGGCAGGCACACCACCGCCGCCCATCTGACATGGCGCAGCGCGTAGGCGAGG
>DASRBM010000305.1:0-3211 GCA_035653635.1 Acidimicrobiales bacterium
AAGGTCACCGTCTCCTCGTGCGTCATCGGCAGCACGAAGCGGCGACCGTTCCGGTCCTCGAGGTGGAAGATCTCGGGGATCCCGATCCGCCCCGTCTGCTCCCACAGCTCGGCCGGCGTGAGCACGGGCATCAGCATCTCCTGGCCGCCGATCGCATCCATCTCCTCGCGGATGATCTGCTCGATCCTGCGGTGGACCCGCCAGCCGAGCGGGAGGAAGGTCCACACGCCCGCGGACACCTGGCGGATGAAGCCGCCGCGGACGAGCAGCTTGTGCGACAGCGCCTCGGCCTCCGCCGGCGCCTCGCGCAGCGTCGGCAAGAACAGCGTGGAAGCGCGGGCGACCATGGTGTCGCAGCAGCCTAGTCGAGCGGGATCGCCGACATCTCGGCCATCGCCAGCGCAGCCGGCTTCGCCATCTTCAGGCGCTTCGGCCGGTGCATGCCGTCCGCGATCCAGCGGTCGATCTCGCGGAAGAGCTCGTCCACGAGCACGTCCGAGGCGACCTTCTTGAGCACCCGCCCGTGCGCGTAGATGAAGCCGACGTCACGGCCGCCGGCGATGCCGAAGTCGGCGTCGCCCGCCTCTCCCGGCCCGTTGACCGCACAGCCCAGGACGGCCACCTCGATGTGCTGCGGGTAGGCGCGAAGCCGCTCCTCGACGACGACGGCGAGGTTCTCGACGCCGACGTTGTCCCGACCGCACGAGGGGCAGGCGATCATCACGGGGCCGCGCTCGCGCAGCCCGAGCGCCTTCAGGATCTCCCACGCCGTCTCCACCTCCTTCACCGGGTCGGCGGTGAGGGACACCCGGATCGTGTCGCCGATCCCGTCCACGAGGAGCGCGCCCATGCCGACGGCGCTCTTGATCGAGCCGGAGAACGGCGTGCCCGCCTCGGTCACACCCAGGTGCAGCGGATAGGGCACCGTGTCCGCGAGCATCCGGTAGGCGCGGATCATGGTCGGGACGTGGCTCGACTTGACCGAGATCTTGAAGTCGCGGAAGTCGAGCTTCTCGAGCAGCTCCACCTCCTCGAGCGCCGCCGCCACGAGCGCCTCGGCCTGGTCTCGCTGGGCGAGCCCGGACAGGTGCTTCGGCAGCGAGCCCGAGTTGGCGCCGATCCGCATCGGGATCCCCTTCCTCTTCGCCGCCTTGACGACGAGCTCGACCTTGTCCGGCCCGCCGATGTTGCCCGGGTTGATGCGGACGGCCGCGACACCCGCCTCGATCGCCTTCAGCGCGAGGGAGGCGTTGAAGTGGATGTCGGCGATGACCGGGATCGGCGAGAAGCGCACGATCTTGGGCAGCGCCTCCGCGTCCTCCGTCTTCGGGACGGCCACCCGCACGACCTCGCACCCGGCCGAGGCAAGGGCCGCGATCTGCGCGGTCGTCGCCTCGACATCGTGCGTCTTCGTCAGCGTCATCGACTGGACGACGACGGGCGCCCCGCCGCCGATCGGGACCCCGCCGACGGTGATCTGTCGCTTGCTCGCCACGGCCTCCCTAGCTTAACCGCCGACTGTGGACGGGCACCCGAGGCGGAGCGCCCGGGCGCCCGTCCGCACGTCGACTGCTAGGCGACCGCCACCGCGATCAGCCGGCGTGTCGAGACGCCGGCGAGGAGGTCGTCGCCCGGCTTTCGGGCACGCACGAACATCACCACCAGGTTCCCGCGCCGGAGCGCGAAGGTCGGCCGCACGCGGTAGGTGAGCGTGGCCCAGCCGTCCGGGCCGGTCGGCACCTCCGGCTCGCTGGAGAGCCGGTTGAACGGCACCGCCATCCCGAGCACGAGCGCCCCGCTCACCGACCTGCCGTGGTCGACCTCGGACACGTGCACGCGCAGAACGAGCGGCTGCGCGCGGGAGGTGATGGCGCCGGGCGAGAACTGCACGCGATCGACGACGAGCCGGTCGGGCAGCGACACCGCCGCGACGGAAACGACGTTGGTCGCGAACGGCTGCGCGGGCGCGGCGGTCACGACAGCGGTCGGGGCCGAGTCGGCGAAGCCGTCGCCGTAGCCGTTGTGCGCCTTCACCTGGACGATCAGGCGGTGCCCGACGTCGCCGGCGGTGACCGTGTACGCCGGCTGCGCGAGCGAGCCGGTGACCGGGACGCAGTTGCCGCCGAGGGCGTCGCAGCGCGCCCACTGGTAGAAGAACGTCATCGGCGTCGCACCCGACCAGCTTCCGGTCGTGGCGGTCAGGACCTGGCCCTGCTCGGGCGTGCCGGAGACCGTCGGCGCGCCCGTGTTCTGCGGCACCGGCGGCGGCGGCGTGGCCGCGGAGACGACCACCGCCGTGGCGCTCGAGCGTGCCGTGGCCGCGCCGAAGCGGTTGGCGGCGGTGACGGCGAGCCGCACCCGGTGACCGACGTCGGCCGCTGCCAGCGTGTACGCGTGACCGCTGCCGACGGCCAGGCAGGCGAGTCCGTCACGGTCGCAGCGAAGCCACCTGAGGCGGAAGGCCATCGGCCGTGCGCCCGCCCACGTCCCGGCATGACCGTGCAGCGTCCTTCCCTCGCGGGCCGTGCCGGTGATCGTGGGAGGCGTCACGTCGTCCGGCATCAGGCTCCCCTGCACCGGGCTCGTCGCCGGCGAGAGCGCGTAGCTCTTGCCGGCGGCGTTGCGGGCGACGACGACTACTCGCAGCGCGTGGCCCTGCGTCTCCGGGCCGAGCCGAAGGCCGGGCCCGGGCGTGTCCAGGTACCAGTCGCAGGGCCCGCCTGCCGCTGCGCACAGACGCCACTTGTAGCGGAACAGCATCGGTCTGTCGCCGGTCCAGGACCCCCTGTCGGCGGTCACGGTCGACCCGACGGCGAGCGCTCCGGAGATCGACGGAGCGGTCGTGGCCACGGGCGCACCGGCGGGCGCCGTACGAACGGGCACGGTCGGCGCCGAGCTCGCCGACGAGCTCCCGGCGGCGTTGCTGGCCGTGACGGACACCACCAGCGTGCGCCCCGCCGTCATCGGCGTGAAGATCCGGTCGGTCGCACCCGCGATCTGGGTGCACGAGCTGCCGGTCACGTCGCACTCGGACCACTGGAACGAGAAGCGCATCGGCTTCGAGCCCTGCCAGGAGCCCGGGCTCGCCTGCAGGATGCGGCCCTGCGTCGGCGTGCCCACGATCGTCGGCGGGCTGGTGTTGGTCGGCGTCGCGGCTGCGCTCGCTCGGGAGGTGAGTCCCGTGGCCAGCGCCAGCGGCACGAACACGAAG
>DASRBM010000306.1:0-3130 GCA_035653635.1 Acidimicrobiales bacterium
AGTCGTTGTCGGCGAAGCGGGGATCGGTGGCGAGCTCGGGCCGGCCGATCACCTCGGCCATGGACGGCCAGTACTTGCCGGCCTGCAGGCAGGTGAGCGACACCCAGCGGCCGTCCTTCGCCCGGTAGTTGCCGGTGAGCGGGTTGCGCGGGGCGCCGCCCGGAGGCGGCTGCCACGGCATGTTGAGCTGCAGCGACAGGCTGATGGTCTGGCCCATGGCCCACATGCCCGACGACAGCAGCGACACGTCGACGGTGGTGGCCTCGCCCGTCCGCTCGCGGTGGAAGAGGGCGCCCATGATGCCGCCGGCCACGGTCATGGCGCCGATGGAGTCGCCGAATCCCGGCCCCGGCGGCCCCACCACGTGGTCGTAGTCCGTGCGGGTGACGGCGAGCGACACGCCGGCCCGGGCCCAGAAGGCGAGGGAGTCGTAGGCGCCCTTGTCGGCGTCGGGCCCGCGTTCTCCCTGTCCGCTGCCGCGCGCGTAGATGATGTTCGGGTTGTGGGCGCGGATGTCGTCCACGTCGATCTTGAGCTTCTTGCGCACGCCGCCGAGCTTGTTGGTGAGGAACACGTCGCTCGTCGCCGCCAGCTTGTAGAGGATGTCGAGACCCTCGGGCGACGACAGGTCGAGCCCCAGGCTCTGCTTGCCCCGGTTGGAGTGCTCGAGCAGCACGTGCACGCTATTGCTGATCATGCCGATACCCGAGGACGCGAGACCGCGCATGGCGTCGCCCCGCTCCACGTGCTCGATCTTGATGACCTCGGCGCCCCAGTCGGCCAACAGCGCCGAGGCGGCGGGCACGAAGGTCTGTTCGGCCACTTCGAGGATGCGGACACCCTCCATAACGGCAGTCATGAGTTCCCTCCTACACAGGTACGGCTCGCTCGGAGGGAGAGCCCCGACACCACCGAGCTTCCGATGTCGACGTCGATGCTAGCCCTGGCCGCTTTCGCGACGCCCGGCCCGTGCCGGCGCGCGCGTGGTCCCCACCGTCCTCACCGCCGGCCCCGTTCCGCACCCGGAGGGGGACCGTGGGGCACGTCGCGGAAGGGCACGTCGCGGTCCACCGAGCGCTCGCGGGGCATGCCCAGCACGCGCTCGCTGATGACGTTCCGTGCCATCTCCGTGGTGCCGCCGCCGATCGATCCGGTCTGTCGCATGAGGAAGTCGATGCCCCGCTCCGCCAGCGGGCCGTCGTCGGCCGTCCACGCGCCGCCGGTCATGCCCGCCAGCTCGAAGGCGATCGTGCGGGTTCGGGCCGAGGTCACGCCCTTGAACAGCCGTGCCACCGCCGCCGCCTGGTCGGTGATGGCGCCCGCGGCGATGCCCCGGCCTATGCGGTCCTGGAGCCGCTCGCTCACCACGTCGAGCATGCGGGCCTCGCCCACGAGCTCCATGGCGCTCGGGTCGTCGAGGCGGCCGGCGGCCCTGGCCAGGTCCGTGTAGGACGCCGAGGCGAAGGTCCTGCTCACCCCGGCCGGGAAGGTGACGAGCGCCGATTCGTAGAGCATGCGCTCGTGGAACATCCACCGGGTCCCCACCGTCCAGCCGTCGTCCACCTCGCCGACGCGGTCGCTGTCGGGGACGATCACGTCGGTGAGGAACTCCTGACAGAACTCCTTGGAGCCGTTCAGCATCTCGATGCGGTGGATCTCGATGCCGGGCTGGTGCAGCGGCAGCATGAAGACGGTCAGGCCGCGGTGCTTCGGGACGTCCCAGTTGGTGCGGGCCAGGCACAGCCCCCAGTCCGACCACCAGGCGCCCGTCGTCCAGATCTTCGACCCGTTCAACACCCACTGGTCCCCGTCGCGCACGGCGGACGTCATGGCCCCGGCCACGTCCGACCCGCCGCCGGGTTCGGACAGCAGCTGCATCCACATCTCCTCGCCCCGCAGGATGGCGGGCACGTGGGTGCGCTTCTGCTCCTCGGTGCCGAAGTCGAGGAGCACGGCCAGGCACGGTGCGAAGGTGGGCGACTGCACGCGGGCGGGGAACTCGTAACCGGTGAGCGCCCGGTTGAAGGCGCGCTGGTGGGCCGGGGTGAGTCCCTGGCCGCCGTACTCGCGTGGCACGCAGATCCCGGCGAACCCGGCGTCGAACAGCTTGCGCTGCAGGACCCGCTCCGACTCCACCTGGGCCAGCTCCTCCTCCTCGCCAAGGTCGGTGCGGAAGGCGCCCTCGTAGACGCGGGGGTCGACCGGTTGCAGGTTGTCGCGGATCCAGTCCGACGCCCGTGCGGCGAAGCTCTGGACGTCCTCGATCTCGGTGGCCGTGCTGTCCGCGTCGCTCATGACATGCCTGCGGCGAGGATCTCGGCGATGCGCCGGCGGTGCAGGGCCGGCGTGCCGAGCACGGTCCGGTTGAGCGTGATCCGGCGGACGAACAGATGCAGGTCGTGCTCGAAGGTGATGCCGATGCCTCCGTGCAGCTGCACGCAGTCCTGCACGAGCTCGGACCCGTAGTGCCCCACGAAGGCGGCGGCGACGGCCACGAGCTCCGCCGCATCGGGCCGGCCGCTGTCCACGGCCGAGGCGGCCACGTCGGTGATGGCGTGCGCGCCCTCGAGCCACGTCTTCATGTCGGCGAAGCGGTGCTTGAGCGCCTGGTAGGAGGCGAGCGGGCGGCCGAAGGAGTACCGGTCGAAGGCCCATTCGACGGTCATGTCGAAGGCGCGCTGCATGGCACCGACCGATTCGGCGGCGAGCAGGACCAGGGCCTGCTGCAGCTGGTGCTCGAGCTGGGTGGCCGCGCCGCCGACCTCGCCCACCACGGCGTCGAGCGGCAGGCGGACGCGGTCGAAGCGGACGACGGCGAAGCGTCGTGTGAGATCCACAGACTGCATCGCCTCGATGTGCACACCCGGAGTGCCCGCGGGCACGAGGACCTGTGTCATCCCCGACCCGGTGCGCCCGTGGACGAGCAGATGGCCCGCCTGGGTCACCTGCTCCACCGGGCGCTTGGTCCCCTCCACGACGACCTCGTCACCCTCCACGGCGACGGTGCACGTCGCCCCCTCCGGGCGGTGCCCACCGCCATGGCCCTCGGTCATGCACCACGCCACGGTGGTCGTGCCGGCCAGCACGTCGGCGAGCACTGGGCCGTGGCGGGCCGGTTCCTCGGCACCGA
>DASRBM010000307.1:0-2241 GCA_035653635.1 Acidimicrobiales bacterium
CAGCACCTCGTCGAGCTCCTCTTCGCTGAGTTCGTCCAAGCGGCCGAGGAGGTGGCGCGGTGACTGGGCGAACATTTCCGCGGTCGCTCTGGCACTCGCCAACCAGGTGTCGTCGTCGATCTGACGTATCGCGGCCGCCAGGGACTCGATCGTCGGGTACTGAAACAACAGCCGTACCGGCAGGTCGATCTGGAAACGCTTGCTGATGCTGTTCATCACTCGAAAGGCCAGGATCGAATGACCGCCGGAAGCAAAGAAGTCGTCGGTCACCTTCAGGCTGCCGACCTGGAGATACTTGCTCCATATTTCGAGCAGCAGCTGCTCGAGGTCGCCAACGCCTTCGGCACCGGCCGGCCCCGGAGCGGTGGCCGGAGCAGGCAGGCGCGCCCGGTCGAGCTTGCCGTTGGACGTGACGGGCAGCTCGTTTATCGGAACAATTACCGTGGGGACCATGTGACTCGGCAGCGTTCGGCCTGCGAATGCTCTAATGGCGGCGGCATCGGGGAAGTCCGCCTGCCCGAGCGGCACCACGTAGGCGACCAGACGTTCGTCGTCGGCGCCGAAGCTGTGGATGGTCACGACGGCGTCGGCGATGGCCGGGTGGCGGCGCAGCACCGTCTCGATCTCCTCGGGCTCGATACGGGCCCCTCGCAACTTGACCTGGCGGTCCAGGCGACCGAGGTACTCGATGTTGCCGTCAGGCAGGAACCGAGCCAGGTCACCGGTCTTGTAGAGACGGCCTCCGCCCAGAAGCCCGGGCGCCGCGAAGGGACTGCTGATGAAACGCTTCTGCGTCAGCTCCTTTTGGTGGAGGTACCCTTCGGCCAGATTGGCGCCCCCGATGTGAAGCTCACCGCTGACCCCGACCGGCACCGGTTGCAACTTCTGGTTCAAGATGTAGATGGACGTGTTCGCGATCGGCCGGCCGATCGGGACGCTGCGGTAGTGATCCTGCCACTCGGCGCAATCCCAATGGGTCACATCCACGGCGGCCTCGGTCGGACCGTACAGGTTGTGGGCACTCACGCCCGGCAGGGCCCGCAACCGCCGGCACTGTTCGACGGTCATGGCCTCGCCGCTACAAATGATCCGCTTCAGCGACGAGCACCGGCTGAGGTCCTCGCAAAGAAATGCCTGCAACATCGACGGCACGAAATGGACACAGGTGACGCCGTAGCGTTCGATGGTCTCGACGAGGTAGCGGCTCTCCTTGTGGCGCTCGGGCTCGGCCAGGACGAGGCAGGCGCCCTCGGAGAGCGGCCAAAAGATTTCCCACACCGACACGTCGAAGGTATAGGGGGTCTTCTGAAGCACCCGGTCATCGCGGCCCAAAAGGTACCGTGCCTGCATCCACTGAAGGCGGTTGTCGATCGCGCCGTGGGACACGACGACACCTTTCGGCACGCCCGTCGACCCGGATGTGTAGATGACATACGCCGGATCGGACGGAGCCCACTCCGTTGGCGGGCGGCACAGCGCATCGACGACGACCGGCGCCGCCCCGGCCGCTGGCGACGGCTCGTCGACCAGGACGGTCTCCACCGGCGGCCTGAACTCCGTCCGGGAGCTGCCGGTGGTGGTGACGACTTGATTGACGCCGGCGTCGCGCAGCATGAAGGCGGTCCGCTCCCCCGGCAGGTCGACGTCGAGAGGGAGGTAGGCGGCACCGGCCTTCAGGATCCCAAGCAGCCCGGCCACCAGTTCGACCGACCTCGGGATGCAGATCCCCACGACGTCCCCTCGACCCACTCCCCTGGCCTGGAGGGCGCCCGCAACGCGATCAGATCGCCGGTCGAGGTCCTGGTAGGTGACCGCTTGGTCGCCGAGGATCACAGCCGTCGCATCGGGCGTCTTCTCGGCCCATCGCGTGAAACGCTCCGGGAGTGCGAGGACCTCCGACCACTCTCGAGAGGTGTCGTTCCACTGGTTCAGGATGAGGTGCTGTTCCTCCGCCGACAGGAAGCAAAAGTCTCCGATCTTGCGGTCTGGATCCTCCAGCACCGTCTCCAGCACGTTCCTGAAATGCGTCGCCGTCCGGGAGATCGTGGCCTCGTCGAAGAGGTCGGTGGCGTATTCGAACACCCCCGACAGTGTCTCTGACCCTTCGGTGATCGCCAGCGTGAGGTCGAACTTGGACGGGACGTGCCCGACGACGGGGCCCGCCTCGGGCACTCCGACCGGCGCCGCTTCGGCTGGCTCAGCCTCACCACCGGAAAGGTTCTGAAAGCTGAACATGACCTG
>DASRBM010000308.1:0-6693 GCA_035653635.1 Acidimicrobiales bacterium
TGGCCGACGAGCCCACCGGCAACCTCGACAGCGAGAGCGCCGGCGACGTGATGGACCTCCTCGACCACCTGATGGACACGCAGGCGGTGACGGTGGTGGTGGCGACGCATGATCCCGAGGTGGCCCGTCACGCCCGACGGCGCCTGCGCCTGCGGGACGGGCGGCTCCTCGACGACGGCAGCCCTTCGGCGCCGACCCCCGAGGGGACGCAGGTCGCCGAGGTCGTGGTCGATCCCACCGGCGCGGTCCGGTACTGGAGCGACGGCGCCGCCCGCCTCTTCGGGCCGAGCGCGGGTGCGGCCGCCGGCCACCCCCTCGACGACGTGGTGCCCGGCGCCGGGCGCGTCCTCGGGTGGGCCGCCCTGGCCCAGGCGGAGCCGGCAGGCTCGGTGGGCGACCGGGCCGCAGTGACGGCGCTGCGCATGGCCGACGGTGCCACGGCGCCGGTGGCCGTCCGGGTGTCGGCGCTGCGCGGGCAGCGTGGTGCCCTCGTCGCCGTGGCCTGCGTGTGGTGGAGACCGGGGCCCGACGATGAAGGGCTCCCCGTCGTCGACTGACGGCGGCGCCCTCCGGGGCGGTGGTGCCTACTCCCCGGGGGCGGCCTGCGGGCCGCGCAGCAGGGTGCCGGGCCGCTCACCGGTGAAGGCGTCGTCCTCGCGCACGACAACCCCGCGCTTGACGGTGGCCTTGTAGCCCCGCACGCCCTGCACCAGGCGCTTGCCGCCGGCCGGCAGGTCGTAGGCCATCTCGACCGGTGGCAACGTCAGGTTGTCGAAGTCGATGACGTTGATGTCGGCGAGGTACCCGGGGGCGAGCCTGCCCCGGTCGCGGAACCCGAACAGGCGGGCCGTGCGATCGGTCTGCAGGTGCACGGCGTGCTCCAGGGCGAGCGGCTCGCCGCGCCGGCGGTCGCGCACCCAGTGGGTGAGCATGAAGGTGGGGAGGCTGCCGTCGCAGATGAAGCCGACGTGCGCTCCGCCGTCGCCCAGGCCGAGCACGGTCGACGGGTGCACGAGCAGCTCGCGTAGCGCGTGCATGTCGCCTTCGGTGTAGCCGAGGACGGGGGCGTAGAGCAGCTCCCGGCCGTCGCGCTCGAGCATCAGGTCGTAGGCGAGCTCCACCGGCGACACACCCGTCGCCGCGGCCCGGGCGGCCACGCTCGTGTCGCGGCTCGGTTCGTAGTCGGCCGGCTCGCCCAGTTGGAAGAGGTTCCCGTTCGTGAGCTGCGAGTGCAACAGCCCGACGAAGACGTTGCGGAAGGCGAGGGGCTCGGCGAGCATGGCGCGCCGCACCTCGGGGTCGCGCAGGCGCGCCACCCGCTCGGCGAGCGGGAGGCCGGCGAGCGGCTGGTACGTCTCGTGACCGCTGAAGAGGTGGTAGGTCGACTCCCAGCCGATCATGAGCGATGCCGGCTTGCCCGCCACCTGGGGCACGAGCCACGCCCCCTCGCGGTTGTGCTCCAGTCCACGGGCGAGCGCCTGGCGCCAGCCGCCGGGGGTGAAGGGCACGTCGATGACCATGTAGGTGACCGGGATGCGGCTGCGCTTCGAGATCTCGGCCATCCAGGCGAACTCCTGCTCGCCACGCGACCCGAGGAGGCTGTCGGTGACGACGGAGAAGACGCGTCGCCCCGCGCCGCCGAGGGCCTCGCCGATGGCGACGAGCTCGCGTGCAGCCGCGAAGGTTCCGGCCGCGGGCTGGCCGTCCTTGGCCATGTGGGCGAGGGTGCGGGTGGTCGACACGCCGACCGCGCCGGCGTCGATCGCCTCGGCCGTGAGCTTCGCCATGAGGGCCACTTCCTCGTCGCCTGCCTCGGCGTTGCTCCGGTCGGCACCGAGCACGAAGGCCCGGAGCGCGCCGTGGGGAACCATGGCGGCCACGTCGAGCACGCGGGCCATGCGGTCCACCTCGTCGAGGTACTCGGGGAAGCTCTGCCAGTTCCACGTCATGCCCTCGGCCAGCGCGGCACCGGGGATGTCCTCGACGCCCTCCATCAGCTGGATGACCCAGTCGCGCTCGGCCGGCCGGACGGGGGCGAAGCCGACGCCGCAGTTCCCCACCACCACCGTCGTGACGCCGTGCCATCCCGATGGCGTCACATCGGGGTCCCAGGTGACCTGGCCGTCGTAGTGGGTGTGGACGTCCACCCAGCCCGGGGTGACGAGCAACCCGTCGGCGTCGATCTCGCGCCGGCCCCGCCCCTCCACAGTGCCCACGGCCGTGATGCGGTCGCCGTCGACGGCGAGGTCGCCCTCGAAGGCGGGAGCGCCGGATCCGTCGGTCAGTCGGCCGCTCCGGATCACGAGGTCGTGCATCGGGTCCCTCCTCGGTCTGGCCCCCGGCCTGACCAGGGTAATCGCTGCCCCGGTGTCCTCCCCGGCCGTTCGGGGTACGGGGGCCGGTGGCCGCCTGCGGGGGGTCGGTTCCGACGCGGCGAGATAGGGGTGTGTTTCCATGGCAGTACGGGTCCTGCTCGATGAAAAGCAGCTCGAGGAGGCCCGGCAGCGGGCCGAGGCGGCCGACGCCCAGCGGCGGGCGCGGCTGGCGCTGTGGGCCCAGCGCCGAGAGGAGATGAGCCGGCGTGTGGCCGACGACGGCGAGCCGGTGATGCCGTGGCGCGAGTGCATGGCCCACGGCCTGCGCCAGCGCTCGTCGCAGCCCGCCTGACGGCTGTGCCCGCGGACGGGGGCCGGCGGATCAGGTGACGAACTCCCACCACTGCAGCTCACAGCGCAGCGGCAGGAGATAGCCGACGTAGATCGAATGGATCTTCACCGGTCCCTGGTCGTCCACGTGGAGGTCGTCGAGCGTGCAGCGCGGGTCCTGCGCGGCGAAGGCGGCGGCCCGGTCGCGGGCAGCGACCAGTTCGTCGCGTGTCCCGACGGCGAAGCCGAAGTGGTCGAGCGGCGGGCAGCGCATGGGCTCGTCCTCGGCGATGAGGAAGAGGAACTGGTCCCAGTGCACGCAGCTGAGCACCAGACGCTTGCCGTCGACGGTCATCGTCGGCAGTTCCTCGAAGCCGAGGACTTCGCCGAAGAAGCGGCACAGATCGGCGCGTCCGTCTGCGCCGAGCAACCCGGCGTCGACGCTCATGGCCACGTGGTTCAGCCGGGGCGTGCCCGACGGGTAGAACGGATGGCTCATCCTCTGCTCCTCATTGCCCGGCGCGGCGGGGCACCACGAGGACCTTGCCGGCGATGGTCCCCCGGGCCAGTTCTGCGAGCACCCCGCCGAGCCGGTCCAAGGTGACGTCCTCGGGCTCGACGAGCACGTCGAGGGGAAGTGCGCCCGACGCGAGCAGCTCCAGGGCCACGTCGAAGCCGTCCTCGTCGTAGACGAACGAACCGAGGATCTGGAGCTCGTTGAGCAGGAGGCGATTGGGGTCGAAGCTGGGCTGCGCCATGCCCGGCCCCACGATCACGAGCCGACCGCCCCGGCGCAACTGGTGCAGTCCCGCCTCCATGGCCGCCTTGTTGCCCGAGCACTCGAGCACCACGTCGACCGCCTGCTCGGCCAGACGTTCTGGCTCCCACATGGGGAACTGGGTGACCTCCTCGGGACCGAGCACGGCATCGACCCCGAGGTGCCGGGCCAGGTCCTGGCGGACGGGCGAGGGCTCCACCATGGTGACCCGGTGTCCCCCGCGTGCCACGAGGGTGGCCGCCGCCAGGGCCCCGATGGGACCGGCACCGAAGATCATGACGTCGTCGCCCGGCTCGAGCCCGGCGCGGGTGATGGCGTGGAGCGCGACCGCGAGGGGCTCGGCCAGTGCCGCGGCGCGCGGTGCCAGTCCTTCGGGCAGCGGGAGCAGCGACCGCGCATCGGTGACGAAGTAACGCGAGAAGCCCCCACCGAGGTGCTCGTCCACCGCGTGGTCGCGGCGCTCGCACTGCGACGGCTTGCCCTGCCGGCACCGCCGGCAGTTGCCACATCGCGGCATCGGACCGAGCACGACCCGGTCCCCGTCGCGCCAACGGTCGACGCCCGCCCCCGTGGCGCGCACCATGCCGGTGAGTTCGTGGCCGGCGATGGTCCCGGGCTTGCCCCATCCTTCGACGAGCAGGTGGAGGTCGCTGCCGCACACGCCGCAGTGGTCCACCTCGACGAGGACCTGGCCGGAGCCGGGGGCGGGGACGGGCACGTCCTCCACCTCGATGCGGCCCGGTCCCCGGTAGACGGCGGCCGGCATGGAGTCCGGCAACACGTGATGCCCCATTCGGCTCTCCCTCCGGCCGGCGCGTGGCGAGATCGTAGGCCGGGCGGGTATCCAACTCCGGATCGCCGCGCCCTGCGTATGCTCCCCCGCTGGCGGCGGACCGGAGTACTGCGCGTGGGCGCGCGCCGCACGGACAAGGAGCATCCATGATCCTGCGCACCCTCCGACCGGGCCGGTCGACCGCCGGCGCCGCGCTGGCCGGTCTCGGCCTGGTGCTCGCCGCCTGCAGCTCGGGCAGTCCCTCCCCCGGCGCGACCTCCACCACCTCGTCGGGGTCGTCGACGACGACGGCCGCCGACACCGCGCTCGCCCGACAGGAGCTGCTGCCGGCTGCTGCCTTCCCGAAGGGCTGGCAGGCCCAGGGCGCGAGCAGCGGCAACACCGGTGCGAGCTTCTTCGGCGGCGCTTCGGCGGCCCAGCTGCCGCAGATCCTGCAGTGCCTCGGCATGTCGGGCACCAGTGTCGACGCCAACCCGGCCGAAGCGGCGGGACCCGAGTACGACGACCCCAACTCGGCCAACACGGTGGCCGACACCGTGGACGTGTTCCCGACGGCGGCCGCCGCCGCGGTCGACGTGCGGGCGGCGAAGAACCCGAAGGCGCCGTCGTGCATGGTGCAGATCGCGGGGAGCGACCTCACGAAGGGCGCCCCGAAGGGCGCCAAGGTCGGCGCCCTGTCGGCCGAGGAGGTGTCGCTGCCGAGCTACGGCGACGCCGACGCCGGGATCAGCCTGCACTTCCCCCTCACCTACCAGGGTGTGAGCGGCACCTTCTACCTGGAGTTCGTGGTCGTGCAGAAGGGGCGCTCGGAGTCGAACCTCCTCTTCACCGACCTGGGCACGCCGCCGTCGACCACCCTGGTGCAGCAGATGGCCGCAGACGCGGCCGCCGCCCTCACGACGTGAGCCCGGCGCTCTCGGGGGGTCGCACCGCCGGCACGGCGTCGTCGAGCGACACGCCGAGCGACGCCGCCTTGGCTGCGGCGTCGGCCGGGAAGATGTTCTTCATGATGAGCGGGTCGGCCGTGATGGTGTAGTCCGGAGCCAGGTGGCGCGCGTAACGGTCCACGTAGAGCAGCTGCTTGGCGATGAGGACGAGCTCGCGCGGGGCCACGGCCTGGTACGCCTTCAGCAGCTCGAGCGACTGCGTGACGAGTTGGGCGATGTCGAGCGAGCCGTAGCCGTTCGCCAGGACCGGGGCCAGCATGGCGTTCAGGAAGGCGCCGATCTCCTCGTCGCTCCCCACGCCTTCGGGGAACACGCCCACCCGCCGGTAGGCGGCGGCCACCCGGGTGAAGTCGAGGTCGAAGGTGCAGGTGTAGAAGAGGTCCTTGAGGACCTGCTTCCACTCCTCGCCCAGCTCGCCCATGATGCCGAAATCGAGGTAACAGCCCCGACCGTCCTGGAGCGCCCACAGGTTGCCCGCGTGCATGTCGCCGTGGAAGGGGCCGTGCACCATGACGGCCTCGGCCCACACCTTCGCCCCCCACCGCAGCACGGTCTGGGCGTCGACGCCGCGACGCTCGAGCTCCTCGAAGTGGTCCATCGGCACCCCGTACACACGCTCCATGCAGATCACCTGAGGGCCGCAGTAGTCCCAGTAGACCTCGGGGGCGGTGATGAGACTGTTGTCGCCGAAGGCGCCGATGTTGCGCCGGAAGCGGTCCTGCTGCCAGGCCTCGCGGGCGGGATTCAGCTCCTCGAACGTCACCGCGTGGAGGTCGCGCACGATGTCGCGCGCCCCCGACGTCCGGCCCCAGGGCGTCCACTCCACGATGCGGGCGAGCCGGTACATGTTGCGCAGGTCGACCGCCATCTGCGCCCGTATGTTCGGGCGCTGCACCTTCACGACTGCCTGGCGACCGTCCGCCAGCGTGCACGCGTGCACCTGCCCGATCGAAGCAGCCGACAGCGGCCGGTCGTCGAAGTGACGGAACACCGCCTCGATCGGGGCGCCCAGATCGGTCTCCACCGTCCGCCGCACGAGGGCGACCGGGAACGGCGGTACCGCGTCGAGACAACGGCGGGCGGCGCGCGACAGCGCGGCGGGGAACAGCACCCCGGAGCTGACGATGATCTGCCCGGCCTTCACGAAGGTCGGCCCCAGGCGGATGAACCCGTCGATGAGCCCGTCGAAGGCGCTGTCGAGCACGGAGCCTCGGCGTCGCCCGAGCACTCGCGCGCCGAGGGCTCGCACCACCGCCCAGCCGAGCACGAAGAACACGACGACGAAACGGGCGAGGTCTCGCGTCCGCCACTGCTCGAGCGGCGGGGCGTCGACGGACAGATCCGCGAGCGGCGGGCCGTCGGCGTAGGGCCCGCCGGTGAAGGCAGGCGGAGATGCGGGAGTCTCGGTCACCGGGCCAATCCTTGCCGCCGCAAGGCCCGGTAGGGCTCGGGCAGCATGCGCAGGCGGTCGGGAAGCGGCGCCGTCACCGCCCGCAGGGCGGCCAGTTGCGCCTTGTACTCGAGCTCGTG
>DASRBM010000309.1:0-5113 GCA_035653635.1 Acidimicrobiales bacterium
ACCTTCGTGACGGTGAGCGTCACCGACCCGCTCGGGGTCGTGCCCGGCACGATCACGGTGGAGGTCGACGTGCCGATGCCGCAGTTACCGGTGTCGGTCGCCTGGCAGCCGGTCACGAGCACGGTGTTCGTGACCGAGCCCCCGGCCGAGGGCGCGTAGCCCGACAGGGTGAACGAGCACGTGGTCGACTGCGACGGCTGCAGGGTCAGTCCGACCACCGCGTTGGCACAGGCAGGCGAGAAGGGCGCCTGGCTCGGCCACTGGTCGGTGAGCGACGTGATCTTCACCGGCACGCTCGAGGTGTTGGTGACGACCACCTGGAAGGGCACGGCCTGGCCGGGGCTCGAGGCGGACTCGGTCTGGGAGTACGTTCCCGAGCCGTTGGCGTTGTTGGTCTTCACCACCCACAGCGTGATGGCCGGGTTGTTCGGGACACTGGCCGGGTCGACGTAGTAGACGGCCGTGCCGGTGCCGTTCGAGGGCACCGTGACCGTCTCCGTCGCCGTGCCGCCGTTCGAGCTCGGCGTGGCCGGCCCGCCGCAACCGACGAGCACGTAGTTGGCCGGCGCCGTCGCCGTCATCACGTAGGTGTCGGGCGCCACCGGCAGCGGTCCGACCGGGTTGGCGGTGGCGAGCAGCGACTGGGACGGGCTCGTGCCGCCGATGGTGCCGCCGGCCACCTCAGTGGTGGTCTGCGCACCGTTCTGGCACAGGTAGATGTGGCCCACGAAGAGCCCACCTGCGGGCACCGCGTAGAAGATGGCGGAGCCGGTGCCGTTGGGCGGCACCACGACCGAGGTGTTCGCGGTGGTCGGTGGCGTGCCGATGGTCAGGTGGCCGCCCGACGCGCAGGTCGTGAAGACGTAGTTGGTCGGAGCCGTGGCGTTCACCGTGTAGCTACCCGGTGCGACCGAGGTCAGCGTGAGCGGGTTCGCCTGGCCGGCGATGGACTGCGGGCCCGACGCCGCGATGGTGCCGCCCGGGATCTCGGTCGTCGTCTGCGTGGTCCCGCCCTGGCACAGGTAGATGTGGCCCTGCAGGGTGCCGACGATGGGCTGCACGAAGAAGATCGCCGTGCCGCCGCCGTTGGCGGGGACGTTCACCGTCTGGGTGGCCGTCGTGGGCGGCGATCCGATCGTCGCCGATCCACCGCAGGCCACGAACTGGTAGCCCGACGGGGCCGTGGCGCTCATCGTGTACTGGCCGGCGGGGACGGGCACCGACGTCATCGGGTTCGGCGTGCTCGTGACGGTGACCGGGCCGGTGGCCGCCAGCGTGCCGCCGGACACCTCGGTGCCGGCGCTGCACAGCTGGATGTGGCCCGTCAGGGTCTGGGTCGTGGGCGGCACGTTGATCGGGAAGCTGGCGACGCCGCAGTCACCACCGGTCTTGTTCTGGTCGCTGTCCCAGGCGAGCAGCCAGCCGGTCACCGTTCCCGGGACCAGGTTGGTCGGGATGGTGGCGGTGATCGGGGTGATCTTCGCCACCGAGAAGCTCAGTGCCGACATCGGCTGGGGGATCCAGGTGCCGTTGTCGAGGATGCCCCACTGGGGCGCGTAGGTGTTGTTCGGCGGGACGACCTTGCCGGTGCCGTTGTAGGCGTTCGTGTTGATCACCGTCTCGTCGTTGTAGGTGGTGATCTGGTAGCCGACCTGACCGGGCACCGCCGCGGTGGTGTTGGCGCCGAAGAAGCTGCCTTCGCTGCAGGCGAGCGTGCCCCAGCCCGAGGCGGTCGGCGGGGTCGGGTTGTTCACGGGTGGGGGCGCGGCGGAGGCGCCGGCCATCCCGGTCACGCTGGCGCCGACGAGCAGCACGCCGACCATGGACATCGCCAGGGACGACAGGCGCGGGACGACGCGCAGGCGCCCCCCGGTGGTGTCGAGCAGCCAGCGAACGATCCGCTGGATCAGATGGGCGGTGGCGACCGCACCGGAACGGGCGGTCTGGACGGGGCTCCGTCGCTGCCTCATTGCATCCTCCGTGTCACCAGGTTGGCCGCCCGCCACCACTCATTGTGGCGATCCAAGCTCAACCTGCCGACTATGAAGGATCAACGCAGGGTCAACGACCACGTCGGAGGCCCAATTGGGTCTTCCGACCTATGTTCGCCGGCGAACGAGGAGGTTCACGGGCCGTCGTGATCCCCACAGGGCGTGGTCCGCTCGACGACCTGGGCTTTCTCCGGAGCGGCCTCGTCCAGGGCCCCGCTCGCCCGGTGGTGCCTCAGCTGTCGTCGGAGACGAAGAACCGGGCCGGCATGGAGCCCTCCCGCCGGACCCGGTTGTGGTTCTCGAGGAGCACGATGTGGGCGAGCGTCTCGCCCACCGCGGCGCGCTGCATGAATTCGGGGATCTCGTCCCACGGCCGGGACCACGTCAGCTGCACCGACAGGTCCCAGGCACTCGAACCCGGGTGCTCGGCGAGCAGCCGCTCGATCTCGGCCAGCCGGTCTGCGTGGTGGATGATGATCTCGTCGAGGCGCGAGCGCAGGTCGGCGAACCGGTACTCGTGTGCCGGCAGGACCTCCTCGACCCCGAGGTTCTGCACCTTCAGCAGCGACTCGAGGAAGTGGCCGAGCGGGTTCGGGAACTGCTGTGTGTGGACCCCGATGTTCGGTGTGATGCGGGGCAGCACGTGGTCCCCCGACAGCAGCAGTTGCTGGGCCTCGCTGTAGAAGCAGACATGGCCGGGGGAGTGGCCCGGCGTCCACACCGTCTTCAGGTCCCACCCGGGGATGTCGACCATGCGCCCGTCCTCGAAGAGCACGTCGGGCTCGGCCATCATCACCTGGGAGCGGATCATCATGGACGCCATGTTGAGGTCCGGCAGCTTGTCTGCCGGCACGCCCGCGTCCTCCAGGAAGACGTGCATCTGCCCGAGCAGCTGATCGGTCTCGATGTAGCGGGCCTGCAGCATCTGGGCGTCGTCGGGATGGAGGCCGATCCAGGCACCCGACTCCTCCCGGACCCGTCCGGCCAGGCCGTAGTGGTCGGGGTGGATGTGCGTCACGAGCACGGCCCGCACGTCGGCGATCGACCCGCCGGCCTCCTCGAGCCCGGCGTTCAGGGCCGAGAAGGCGTCCTCGGTGTTCCAGCCGGCGTCCACGATGGCCACACCCGAATCGAGCTCCAGGGCGTAGACGAGGACGTAACGCAGCGGATTGTCGGGGATGGGCACCGGGATCGACCACAGGCCGGGCCGCACCTTCTCGACCGGGGGCAGGACATGGCGATCCCAGGCCTGCTTCTGGAGGACTCCCGTCACCTCGACCATCGCCGCTGCACCGTAGGCGGCGGCGGTGGTGCCGGGCACTTCCGGCCCTCCTCCCGCGCGGCGGATCGCTTGCATTGTCAAGCGTTGTGCAATTGTTGACTTTTTTCACTGTTGATCTCATTGACCACATTTGTCACAACGCCTTACGATCACCGGGCCGCTCATGGGGGGCGGTCCCTTCGGGGACCGAGCGATCCGGGCTCGTGCGGGGTCCGGTGGCGGCGGGGCCTCGGTCCCTGAAGTGAATGGAGCGCCGGGTGGTCGAGCGCATCGTGCAGATCTCCGACGGCAGGTCGGGGCGGAAGACGCGGGTGGATGCGACGTCATGGGCGTCGCGGTTCCGCCTTCTCCTCGACTTGTCGAGGGACGCATTCATCGAGACCGACCGCCACGGTGTCCTCACCGAGTGGAACCGCCAGTCGGAGCTGCTGTTCGGTTGGTCACGTGACGAGGTGATCGGCCGCTCCATCGAGGACCTCCTCGTCCCCGACCGCTTCGCACGACGCTTCGCCGACGACTTCGGCACCGCCCTCGCCATGGGCGACACCGAGCGCACCCGGCCCCGCGAGCTCCGCCTGCTGCACCGGGCCGGCTACGAGGTCCCCGTGCACTGCTCCGCCTACGTGGTCGGCTCCGGTGCGGGCCTGCGCATCGGCGGCTTCGTGCGCGATATGTCGCGCGACTCGGCGGCCGAGGAGGCCCTCGCCCACGCGTATCTCCACGACTCGCTCACCCGTCTCGGGAACCGCACCCTGTTCACCTACCGCCTCTCCTACGCGCTGGCGAAGGCCACGAATTCGCCAGGGTCGGTGGCGGTCATCGTCCTCGACCTCGACCGCTTCAAGGCGATCAACGACGGGCTCGGCCACGAAGTGGGCGACCAGGTGCTCGTCGAGGTGGCGGCGCGGCTCACCGCCCTCGAGGGCGGCGCCGATGTCATCGCCCGTCTCGGCGGCGACGAATTCCTCGTGCTCTTCGAAGGCCTCGATGCCGATCACCACGCCCTCGAGTTCTCCAAGCAGATCCTCGGCGCCCTGCAGGCGCCCATCTCGGTGGGCGTGGGCGAGGTCTTCCTGAGCGCCAGCATCGGCATCGCGTCGACCGACGGCGAGATCACCGATCCCACGCCGCTGCTGTCCAACGCCGACGCCGCCATGTACCAGGCCAAGCGCCGCGGTGGCAACGCCGTCGAGGTGTTCGGCGAGGCCATCCGGGCCCATGTCCTCGACCGCATGACCACCGAGCACTCGCTGCACCGCGCCATCGAGCGCAGCGAGCTGCGGCTCTACTACCAGCCCGTCGTCGACCTGCGCGACAACCAGGTCGTGGCCAGCGAGGCGCTCCTGCGCTGGGAGCACCCCGAGCAGGGCCTCGTGGGTCCGGACCGCTTCGTGCCGGTGGCCGAGGAGAGCGGGCTCATCATCCCCATCGGTGCCTGGGTCCTCGAGCAGGCGTGCGCCCAGCTGCGGAGCTGGCAGTCGCGCGGGTGGGCGCGCCGGGCCGGTTCGGTCGAGATCAACCTGTCGGCGCGCCAGATCGACGATCCCGAGATCGTGCGCACCGTGGAACGGGTCCTCTTCGACTCCGGCGTGTCGCCAGAGCACCTGACCCTCGAGATCACCGAGAGCGCACTCATGCACGACGCCCGCTCGGCGCTGCACGTGTTGCGGGCGCTCAAGGACCTCGGCGTCACCCTCGCCATCGACGACTTCGGCACGGGCTATTCGTCGCTCAGCTACCTGCAGCGGTTCCCGCTCGACATCGTGAAGGTGGACAAGAGCTTCGTGTCCGAGCTCGGCGGCAACCCCGACGGTGCCGAGATCGTGGCGGCCGTCGTCGG
>DASRBM010000310.1:0-4569 GCA_035653635.1 Acidimicrobiales bacterium
CCTGTCCCTCCGGACCGCCCACCGGTTCGGTCTCGTAGAGGCACGACACCGCCGCGACCGTCACCTCCGGATCGGCCTCGAGCGCGTCGAGCGCGCCACGCAGGAAGCCGAGGCGGTCGCCGAGGTTCGAGCCGAGTCCGAGACAGGCGCGCACCGCGCCCCTCAGCCGCGCACCCGGTGGAGACGCACGCCAGCCGACGCGAGCGCCTCGGGCACCGGCGGCCGCAGCTTCCGCACCGCCACCGTCACGGCCGTGACCTTGCCGTCGGCCAGGACCGCGGTGGCGATGTCCTCGGCGAGCGCCTCGAGGAGCTGGCGCGGCGGTCCGGCGAGGACCCCGACGGCAGCCCCGACGGCGGCTGCGTAGTCGGCGCTGTCGTCGAGGACGTCGCTGCCGGCGGCCGGTGCCAGATCGAGGTAGACGTCGAGGTCGACCTCGAAGGGCTGGGCCGCCTCGCGTTCCGACGGCAGCACGCCGTGGACGGCCTCGACCCGCAGACCGCGGATCTCGATGCGGTCGCCGTCGCCCGGTCCCGGCCCGGCCATGAGGGCGCTATTCGCCGGCGGCGGGGGCGAGCGAGGCCGCCTGGGCCACGAGGTCGCGCCCCACGGGTCCCATCTGGTGGCCGACGAGGCGCTCCGCCACGGCGATGGCGTGCGGCGCGGCCGGCAGCCGGCCCGACCACAGGAGGTATCCGCCGATCACCCCCATGACCCGGTCGCCGAGCTCCTCCTGGTGGAGCAGCAGGCGCTGGCCGGCGTGCAGCCACTCGTCGAGGTGCCGGTACAGGTCGGCGAGGACCTCGCGCACGTCGCCGCTGCTCGGGAGCGGGAAGTGGGACCAGGCGATCTCGCCCTCGTCGTAGGCGGCGAGGTTGTGCGGCGAGGGGAGCAGCGACACGACCCGGTTGAACCCCTGCACCCGCAGCCAGATGATCTCCTCCTGACGGCGCACGCGTCGATGGTTGGGGGCGAAGCCCCCCGGCCGCTCACTCACCGCCAGCTGGTCCTGCACGATCCAGGTGAAGTTGCGTGGCGAGATGCCGGCGGCCCACTTGCCCTTCATGCCGGTACCCCCAGAGCCCCGGTGTCGGGCAGACGCGAGGAGCCGACGAGGACGGCGGCCTGCACGGTGGCGGCCACGTCGTGCACCCGCACCATGGCCGCGCCGGCGAGCATGGCCCACGCCGCGGTCGTGAGCGATCCCGGCAGACGCTCGTCCACGGGCGCCGGGGTGCCGTCGGGGGCCGCCGCCAGGCGGCCGAGGAAGCCTTTGCGGCTGGTGCCGACGAGCAGGGGGAACCCAAGCGCGGCGAGCTCGGGCAGACGGCGCAGCAGGGTCAGGTTGTGCAGGTCGTTCTTGCCGAAGCCGATGCCGGGATCGATCCATACTTCGGCCACGCCCGCGGCCCGGGCCGACTCGGCCCGTCCCACGAGGAAGGCCGCCACCTCGCCGACCACGTCGTCGTAGCGGGGGTCGTCCTGCATGGTGGCGGGCGTGCCCCGCATGTGCATGGCCACGAAGCCGACACCGGCCGATGCCGCCACCGGCCACAGGGAGGCCGAGATGTCGTTGACCAGGGTGGCGCCGGCGGCAACGGCCGCTTCGGCCACCGGTGCCTTCACCGTGTCGATCGACACCCGACCATGGGGCGCGAGCGCCTCGATCACCGGCACCACCCGGGCGATCTCCTCGGCTGTGGGGACGGGCCGGGCCCCGGGCCGGCTCGACTCACCGCCGACGTCCACCACGTCCGCACCCTCGGCGAACATGGCCAGTCCCCGTTCCACGGCCCGCTCCGGATCGAGGTAGCGGCCGCCGTCGGAGAACGAGTCGGGCGTCACGTTGAGCACACCCATGACCGACGGTCGCACGGGCGAGAGCGTAGACGGCCCGGCGCGCGGCCGGAGCCCCCCACGAGCCCCGAAACCGGCTCTTCGGGCCCCCTGCGGCCTAGCGGCCGTGGACGAACTGCATGGCCTCGGCCCGGGTCCGCGGGTCGTCGCGGAACAGGCCGCGCACGGCCGAGGTGACGGTCAGGGTCCCCGGCTTGCGCACGCCGCGCATGGACATGCACAAGTGCTCGGCCTCCACCACCACGAGCACCCCCCGGGGCTCGAGCACGCGCTCCAAGGTGTCGGCGATCTGTGTGGTCATGCGCTCTTGGACCTGCAGCCGGTGCGCGTAGTCGTCGACGAGGCGGGCGAGCTTCGACAGGCCGGTGATGCGCCCGTCGTCACCCGGGATGTAGGCGACGTGCGCCTTGCCCATGAACGGCACCATGTGGTGCTCGCACAACGAGGCGAAGCTGATGTCGCGCACCATGACCATCTCGTCGTGGTCGGCGGCGAAGGTGACCGACAGATGCGCGCCGGGATCGCCGTTGTGGCCGGAGAACAGCTCCTCGTACATGGCGGCCACCCGGCGCGGCGTGGCGAGGAGGCCGTCGCGGTCGGGGTCCTCGCCGATGGCGGTGAGCAGCTCACGTACGAGCTTCTCCACCCGGGCGGTGTCCACGCTCACGGCTGCTCCGATCCGGAGAGTTCGGCGCCCATCGTCGACGTGCCCCGCCGGTCAGTCGACCGGCACCGGTCCCTGGTAGACGCGGATGTCGGGGAGGTTCCGGTAGCGCTCTGCGACATCGAGCCCGTAGCCCACCACGAAATCGGGCGGGATGTGGAATCCGACGTACTGCAGCTCCGTCTTCGCCCGCTGCCGGCCCTCCTTCACGAGCAGCGCGCACACCTCGAGGCTGGCGGGCTGCCGTGCCAGCAGGCTGCGACGCAGGTAGGACAGGGTGAGCCCGCTGTCGACGATGTCCTCCACCACGAGCACGTGGCGGTCGGTCAGGTCGGAGTCAAGGTCCTTGACGATGCGCACGACGCCGCTCGTGCTCGTGGCCGAGCCGTACGATGCGACGGCCATGACGTCGATCTCGACGGGCTGCTCGATGGCGCGGGCGAGGTCGCTCATGAAGACGAAGGCGCCCTTGAGCACCCCGACGAGCAGCGGGGGCCGGCCTTCGTAGTCGGCGGTGATCTGCGCCCCGAGCTCGGCGACGCGCGCCTGGAGCACGTCCTCGGGCACCACCACCTCGCCGAGGTCGGGATCCTTCTCCCAGCGCTCGGCGATCACCGGCTGGTGTCGGTCTTCGTGCGGTGGGCGCTCATCGGGCGCCGACACTACCGGAGCCGTCCGGCACCGACTCCACCGCCAGCCTGCCCTTGGAGCGACGCACGCGGCGGCCGGGGGCGACGTCGGTGGCGCGCCGCTCGCCACGGGCCACCGCCAGCACCCGCGCCACGGCGGCGAGGTCAGGGGGATACTGCTCCCCCTCGCGGAGCCACGCGCGCGTGGCGCGCCGGGCCAGCGCTTCGGGTGCCGCCCGCAGGGCGGCGGCGTCGGCTGCGTCGAGCGGCGCGGCGAGTGCGTCGAGGAGCTCGGCCTCGCCGGCGAGGACCTCCGCTTGGCGGGCGAGGACGGGGACGAGGTCGCGCCCGGCGATGGCGTTGCACAGCGGCAGCAGCTCCTCGCGCACCCGCGTGCGCACGAAACGCCGATCGCCGTTGGTCGGGTCGCGGACGGGTTCGAGGCGGAGCGACCGGCACAGTGCCGCGGCCTCGGCCCGGCGCACGCGGAGCATGGGGTGACGAGGCCCGTGGCGCATGGCCGCGAGCCCGTCGACGCCGGCACCGCGCAGCAGGTTGATGAGCACCGTCTCGGCCTGGTCGTCCATGGTGTGGCCGGTCGCCGCCTCGGGACCGAGCTGCTCGTGGCGGGCCCGGCGGGCCCGGGCCTCGAGGTTCGGTCCCGGCGCCACCTGCACCGTGCGCGCTTCGAAGGAGGCACCGAAACGGGCCGCGGCGGTCGCGACCACGTCGGCTTCGGTTGCCGAGCCCGCTCGGAGCCCGTGGTCGACGTGGACGACAGTGACGGCACACCCGGACGCGCAGGCCAGCACGAGCAGGGCGAGGGAGTCGGGACCACCGGACACGCCGCAGCGGAGCGGGGTCCCCGGCGCCGGGAAGGTGCAGCGCTCGAGGAGGACGCCGAGCTGCTCGGCTGCGCCGGGAACGTCGACCTCGGCGGCGGACACGGCAGCGTCAGCCGGTGGCCAGCTGGGCCGGACCCACGCGGGCGACCCACAGCTTCGGGTCGCGGATCTCCTCGAGCGTCGGGAGCATGTCCGGGCCCTCCCACACGCGGCGCAGGAGCTCCGGACCGGCGGAGGCCTCCACCTCACCGATGAAGCGCTCGCCCATGGCGTACTGCTTGAGCTTGGCCTCGATGCCGAGCAGCTGTTGCAGCAGTCGTGCCGGGAATCCCGCCCGCGACCGCCGCTCCTGCAGGACGCGGGCGAAGCGGCCCGCATCGGGCACCTCCCCGGCGCCGGCCCGGCTCATGGTGACGTCGCCGTGACCCTCGAGCAGGCTCATGAGGGCCTGGATGCGATTGATCACCTGCAGCTGCTCGGGCGGTGCCACCAGCCCGAGGATGCCGGCGTCCTGCAACGGGTTCTCCCCCCGCCGCGCCGCCTCGGCCGCCCGGCGCACCGTCTCCATGAGGCG
>DASRBM010000311.1:0-5495 GCA_035653635.1 Acidimicrobiales bacterium
ACCGCGCCCTCGCGCACGTCGTAGAGGCGCGGGACCAGGTGGCTGATCGTGGTCTTGCCCGCCCCCGACGGTCCCACGAGAGCGACGAGCTGCCCGGGCTCGGCCGTGAACGTCACGTCGTGGAGCACCTGCTGGGTGGGCGCCTGTTCGAGCACCGCCACCGACTCGAGCGAGGCGAGTGACACCTCCTCGGCCGTGGGGTAGCTGAAGTCGACGTGGTCGAACTCGACGGTGGCCGGGCCCCGGGCGACAGGCCGGGCGTCGTCCTTCTGGTCGATCATCGGGGGAAGGTCGAGCACCTCGAACACCCGGTCGAAGGACACGAGGGCCGACATCACGTCGACCTGCACGTTGGACAGGGCGGTGAGCGGTCCGTAGAGCCGGTTCAGATAGGCGGTGAGCGCGACCAGGGTGCCGATCTGGAAGGCGCCGTCGATGGTGAAGACGCCCCCCCAGCCGTAGACGACGGCCGTGGCGAGCGAGGCGGTGAGCAGCAGTGCCGCCATGAAGACCCGGGTGTACATGGCCTGCGTGACGCCGATGTCGCGCACGCGGCCGGCCCGACGCTCGAACACCGCCCGCTCCCGGTCGCCGCTGCCGAACAGCTTCACGAGCAGCGCCCCCGACACGTTGAAGCGCTCGGTCATGGTGGTGTTCATGGCCGCGTTGAGCGCGTAGGACTCGCGGGTGATGGAGGCAAGGCGCCGCCCCACCCAGCGGGCCGGAACGAGGAAGATCGGCAGCAGCGCCAGGCTCACGAGGGTGAGCTTCCATGACAGGTAGAACATGAAGGCGAGGGTGGTGCCGACGCCGATGACGTTGCCGACGACCGAGGAGAAGGTGTCGGTGAACGCCTGCTGGGCGCCGAGGACGTCGTTGTTGAGCCGGGTCACGAGTGCCCCGGTCTGGGTGCGGGTGAAGAAGGCGATCGGCATGCGCTGCACGTGGGCGAACACGCGGGCCCGCATGTCGAAGATGAGTCCCTCGCCGATGTTGGCGGACACGTAGCGCTGCCACAGCGACAGGCCGGCGTCCACCACGGCCAGGGCGCCCACGAGCAGGGCGAGCCCGACCACCAGCGACTTGTGGTGGTGGAGGATGCCGTCGTCGAGGATGGCCCGCAGGATGAGCGGGTTCACCGCGCCGAGGAGGGCGTCGGCCACGATGAGGCCGAGGAAGACCGCCAGCATCCGCTTGTAGGGCGCGGCGAAGCGGAGCACCCGCCGCACGATGCCCGGCGGGAGCTGCTCCTGGACCACCGACTCGTCCCGGCGGAACGACCGCATGAGTCCCCAGCCGCCGCCGCGTCCCCCCATGCCCATGTGGGCCATGTGGCCCATGCCCATCCCCATCACCGTGCTCCGTGTTCGTGTTGGTGTTCGTCCTGGTGGCCGTGTTGGTGGCCCTGGCCGTGCCCGTGGCCGTGCTGGTGGTCGTGGTGCTCGTGCTCGCACTGCGCGCAGCCGCCCCGCTCGCACAGCCGCGTGAGCAGGACGAGCAGCTCCTTGCGCTCGCGCTCGTCGAGCACCCCGAAGATCTGACCGGCCGAGGCGCGCCGGGCCCGGTCCAGTCCGTCGAGCAGTCGCCGCCCCGCCGGGGTCAAGGTGACGAGCACCGAGCGGCGGTCGCCGGGGTCAGCGGTCCGCTCCACCAGGCCGTTGCCGGCCAGACCGTCGACCATGGGCGTAACGGTGCGGGGGACCACTCCCATGCGGGCGGCGATGTCCGCCATGCGCATGGGCGCAGAGGCCACCAGCCGCAAGATGCGCGACTGGGCCATCGTGAGCCCGAGCGGCGCCAGCTGCGCCACCGACCCGTGGCGCAGGCGGCGGGCGGCGTGGCCGAAGAGCTCGGCCAGTTCGAGCTCGGCCTCGGCTCCGGCCGGGCGGACGCCGGCCGACGCCCTGGGCCGCCGTCCCTCTTTTCTCGCCTGTCCCGGCACCGCCCCTCCAGATACTGAGTGTGCCTCCTAATGAGGCTGCCTCACTTTATCGGGCACAGGCGGTCTACGATGCGCGCCATGGCCGGGGCCGTGATCCGCACCGAGGATCTGACGAAGGTGTATCCGGGAACCGACTTCGCCGCTGTCGACCGCCTGAACCTCGAGGTCCGCCAGGGCGAGATCTTCGGCCTCCTCGGCCCGAACGGTGCCGGGAAGACGACGACGGCGGGCATCCTCACCACCCGGGTCCTCCCGACCTCGGGGCGGGCATACGTCGGGGGGGTCGACGTGGCCCGTCATCCCGCTCTGGCCAAGCAGCTGAGCGGCATCGTCTCGCAGCAGAACACCCTCGACCGCCAGCTGACGGTGTGGGAGAACCTCTATTTCCACGGGCGCCTCTTCGGCATGGGGGCCCGCGCATCGCGGCGCATCGCCGACGAGCTCCTCGAACGCTTCCAGCTCGGTCGATGGGGCAAGGCCACGGTCTACGCCCTGTCGGGCGGCATGGCCCAGCGCGTCATGGTGGCGCGGGCCATCTTCCACCGCCCGGCCGTCCTCTTCCTCGACGAGCCCACGGCGGGGCTCGACCCCCAGAGCCGCCTGGCCCTGTGGGAGCTGCTCGGCGAGCTCAACCGCGACGGTCAGACGATCCTTCTCACCACGCACTACATGGAAGAGGCGGACAAGCTGTGCGAGCGGGTGGCGATCATGGACCACGGCCGGATCCTGGCCCTCGACACCCCGGCCGCCCTCAAGCAGAGCGTCGAGGCCGACACCGTCGTGACCGTGCGCGTCGCCGGCGTCCCGGACGGCCTGCAGGAACTGCTGCAGAGCGAAGTGGCGGGGGTGACCAACACCTTGACGTCCGACGGTGCCGTGCAGCTCCACGTCAAGGGCACGAAGGGCCTCGTGCCCCAGATCGTCGGATCGGCCGAGCGTGGCGGGTTCGAGATCGTCGATCTGTCCATCGCGGAACCCACCCTCGAGACGGTCTTCATCAGCCTCACCGGCCAGGAGCTGCGCGACTGATGCGCCGCACGAGCCACGCCCACCCGGACGACATGGAGGGAGACCGGTGACCGACACCGCCATCACCGCTGTTCCCGGCGGCCACATCGCCGACCGTCCCACCCGCTCGGTCGCCTCCGCCAGCTACACGGCGCTCGGCGCGCTGCTGCTGCGCGACGTGGTGGTCCTCGGCAAGAACGCCCGCGAGTTCGTGCTGCGGACCCTCATCCAGCCCTTCCTGCTGTGCTTCGTGTTCCTCTACGTCTTCCCCAAGATCGGCCAGGGCATCGGCGGGCGGGGCACCGTGGCCCAGTCCGCCTTCGCCACCATCCTCGTTCCGGGCGTGGTCGGGATCTCGGTCATGTTCCAGGGCGTGCAGTCGATCGCGCTCAACATGGCCCAGGAGTTCGGCTTCACCCGCGAGATCGAGGACCGGGTGCAGGCGCCGTGTCCGATCTGGCTCGTCGCCGCGGCCAAGGTGCTGTCGGGCGCGGCGCAGGGCGTGCTGAGCGCGGTGATCGTGCTCCCGATGGCCGCTGTCGTCCATGCCGCCGGCGTCCACGCGCATCTGTCGCTGCACTGGGCGCTCATCCTCACCTTCGTGCCCCTCGCCTGCATCGCCATGGCCGGTCTGGGGCTCGTCCTCGGCACCAGCTTCGAGCCGCGCAACATCGGGCTCATGTTCGGCTTCATCATCCTGCCCATCACCTTCCTGGGCGGGACCTACTACGGATGGACCCGCCTGAGCCCGGTGACGATCGGCAGCTGGCACTGGCTGCAGACGGTCGTCCTCGTGAATCCGCTCATCTACGTGAACGAGGGCATGCGAGCCGCCTTCACCCAGGCCCCGCACATGCACCTCTACGTCATCTATCCCGTGATGGCGGCCTTCGCCGTGGCCTTCCTCGCGCTGGGCCTGCGCAACTTCCGTCGCCGGGTGCTGTCGTAGCGCGGCGTCCCGACTTGCCCGTCCCCGCGCTCCTCGCCTAGGGACAGTCCCGTGTCGACAGTGGCGGAGCTGCTCGGGGCGCGGGAAGACGACGACAACGTCGGACTGCGCTTCGAGGACATGACCTGGACCTGGCGCGAGGTCGTGGGCGAGAGCGCCCGGCGCGCCCGATGGCTGCTCGAGCACCGGCGCCCCGGTCCGTTCCACATCGGCGTCCTGCTCGAGAACGTCCCGGAGTACCTGTTCCTCCTCGGCGGCGCGGCGCTGGCCGGGGCCACGGTGGTCGGGATCAATCCCACCCGCCGCGGGGCGGAGCTGCGGCGCGACGTCGCCCACACCGATTGCCAGCTCGTCGTGACCGACGCCGAGCAGCTCGGGCTCCTCACCCAGGCGGAGGTGGAGGAGGAGGTGGTGCTGGCCGAGGACCCCGCCTACCTCGGCGCCCTCGCCGGGCACCGGGCGGATCTCGACGGACTGGGCGACGTGGCCGAGGACCTGCTGTACCTGCTGCTCTTCACTTCCGGCTCCACCGGGGCGCCGAAAGCGGTGAAGGTGAGTCAGGGGCGGCTGGCCGCGGCCGGCGAGGTCATGGCCAAGGGATCCGGTTTCGGACCGGCCGACGCCCTCTACTGCTCGATGCCCCTGTTCCACGGCAACGCCCTCAACGCCTGCGTGGTCCCCGCCGTGGCATCGGGCGCGCCGCTCGTCCTGCGCCGGCGGTTCTCGGCGTCGGGATTCCTCCCCGACGTCCGCCGCTACGGCATCACCTACTTCAACTACGTGGGCCGGGCCCTGTCGTACATCCTCGCCACCCCCGAGCGACCCGACGACGGGGACAACACGCTCAAGTTCGGCTTCGGCACCGATGCGTCGCCGCAGGACATCACCGCCTTCAAGCGGCGGTTCCACTGTCCCATCGTCGAGGGCTACGGCTCGAGCGAGGGCGCCATCTCCATGTCGCGCGTCCCCGGCACACCGCGGGGCTCGCTCGGCGTGCCGCCCCCGGGGATGGACGTCGTCGTCGTGGACCCCGACACCGGCACGGAGCGGCCGCATGCCGTCTTCGACGACCAGGGCCGTCTGCGCAATCCCGAAGAGGCCATCGGCGAGATCGTGAGTCGGGACGGCGCGACCCGCTTCGAGGGCTACTACGCCAACGAGGAGGCGGAGACCGAGCGCACGCGCAACGGCTGGTACTGGAGCGGCGATCTCGGATATCGCGACGAGGCCGGCTACTTCTTCTTCGCCGGGCGCACCGCCGACTGGCTGCGCGTGGACGGCGAGAACTTCGCGGCGGCTCCCGTCGAGCGGATCCTCGAGCGTTTCGCCGGCGTCCGGGCCGCCGTCGTCTACGCCGTGCCCGATCCCCGCACGGGCGACCAGGTGATGGCCACGCTCGAGCTCGCCGACCCGGGCGCCTTCGACGCAGCGGCATTCGCCGCCTTCCTGGCCGAGCAGCCCGATCTCGGCACCAAGTGGGCGCCGCGTTTCGTGCGCCTCACCGAGGCCGTCCCGGTGACGGGAACCGGCAAGGTCGACAAGCGGCCCCTGCGGGCGACGCGCTGGGAGACCGAGGAGACGGTGTGGTGGCGGCCG
>DASRBM010000312.1:0-2899 GCA_035653635.1 Acidimicrobiales bacterium
GGACGGGGTCGGCGAGGGCGGCGAGCAGCGGGGCGGCCTGCTCCGCCTCGGCGGCGGTCATCGCCCCCGTCCCGAGGGGGGCACAGCAGACGCTCTCGACCACGGTGGCGGTGCCTCGCCGAGCCAATGTCCGTTCCTCCCATTGACAGTTGTCAATGTATCCATCATAGTGAGGCATCGACAGGTGTCAATCTATCCGGAGGACGGCCATGTCCCGCCTGCAGCTCGCCCTGAACGTGTCGGACCTCGACGAAGCCGTCAGCTTCTACTCGAAGCTGTTCGCCACCTCACCGGCCAAGATCCGGCCCGGCTACGCCAACTTCGCCGTCGCCGACCCGCCGCTCAAGCTCGTGCTGATCGAGAACCCGGCCGCCCGGGGCAGCGGGGTCGACGGGGCCCTCAACCACCTGGGGGTCGAGGTGGAGACGCCGGCCGAGGTGGGCGCCGCGTCGGCCCGCCTGTCGGGACAGGGCATGGCCACCACCGAGGAGCAGGGGACGACCTGCTGCTACGCCGTGCAGGACAAGGTCTGGGTGGAAGACCCGGACGCGGCCCCATGGGAGATCTACACCGTGTTGGCCGACGCTCCGGTCGAAGCAGCGGACGCCGACGGGTCGGCCTGCTGCGTGTCCGATGCCGCCACCACGCCGGGGGTCGCCGCTCCCGTTGCCGGCTCCTGCTGCTAGTCGGCCGTGCACCGAAACGTCCTGTGGCGACGGCTCGTCGCCGAATTCCTCGGTGCGGGGCTCCTCGCCGCCGTCGTGATCGGCTCGGGCATCGCCGCCGCGCAGCTGTCTCCGGGTGACGTCGGCCTGCAGCTGCTCGAGAACGCAGCAGCGACGGCGGCGGGGTTGTTCGCCCTCATCCTGATGTTCGGCCCCGTGTCCGGAGGGCACTTCAACCCGGTCGTGTCCCTGGCCGACGCCGCGCTCGGGGGTCTGTCGTGGCGCGACGCCGTGGCCTACGTGCCGGCCCAGGTCCTCGGATGCATCGGTGGCGCGCTCGTGGCGAACGCCATGTTCTCCCGTGCGCTGTTGGAGCTCTCCACCAAGCACCGGTCCGGGTCGGGGCACGTCGTCGGCGAGGTCGTGGCCACCGCTGGGCTCGTGCTCCTCGTCTTCGCGCTGGCTCGTTCCGGACGGACCCGCAGTGCTCCGGCGGCCGTCGGCGCCTACATCGGTGCCGCCTATTTCTTCACGAGCTCGACCAGTTTCGCCAACCCGGCCATCACCGTGGGCCGCATGTTCTCGAACACCTTCGCCGGCATCGCTCCCTCCTCGTTGCCCGACTTCGTCGTCGCCCAGATCCTCGGGGGCGCTCTCGGGCTCGCGCTCGTCGGTGCGCTCTATCCGCGCATCTCGCCGGCCGATGCCGAAGCCGTGATCGTCCCCCACGACGAGGCCGCGGAACTCGAACTGCGGACGGGTCGGTTGTGACGAAACGGCCCGAGGTGCTCTTTCTGTGCGTCCACAACGCCGGGCGCTCCCAGATGGCGGCGGCCCTGCTCGCCCACTACGGCACCGACCATGTCGTCGTGCACTCGGCGGGCTCGGCGCCGGGGGAGGTGCTCAACCCGGCGGTGGTGGCGGCGATGGCCGAGATCGGCCTCGACATCACCTCGGAGCGGCCGAAGAAGCTCACCGACGACATGGCGCGCCGCGCCGACGTCATCGTGACGATGGGATGTGGCGACAGTTGTCCGGTGTATCCCGGAAAGGGCTACGTCGACTGGGAGCTGGCCGATCCGGCGGGGAAGACCCTCGACGAGGTCCGGCCCATCCGCGACGACATCGCCAGTCGGGTCCGGGCGCTTCTCGACGAGCTCGTCGTTCCCGGCTGATCCGGCGCCCTCTGGAACGGCCGGGCGCCCGTAGCCTGGCCGCGTGCGCATCACACGCCTCGGTCCGGAGCACTGGCGACAGATACGGTCCGTCCGCCTGCAGGCCCTCCGGGAATCGCCCGACGCATTCGCCTCCTCGGTCGACGAGGAGCTCGCCCGGCCCGACGACTGGTGGATCGACGGCGCGACGCGCCTCGCGTGGTTCGTGGCGGAAGTGGGGGACGAGGTCGTCGGCGTAGTGGCCGGGCTGCCGACGCCGGAGGGGCCCGAGGTCATCTCCATGTGGGTGGAGCCCGGCCATAGAGGGACCGACGTGGCCGACCGACTCCTCCAGGCCGTGGTCGACTGGGCCCGGGAGGAAGGATGGGGCAGCCTGTGCCTGGCCGTGGCGGGCGGCAACGACCGGGCCCGGCGGTTCTACGAGCGGGCCGGCTTCACCGTGGTGGGGCCGGGGGAGCCCCTACGCAGCCGGCCCGAGGTGTGCACCACCGAGATGCGCCTGGTGCTCGAGTCCGAGGACTGACACCGATCAGAGGACCCGGTTTTCGGCTCCGGCCCACATCCACCCTCGGAGGCCGGCGACCCGCCACCATGGCGGCAACCTTGCGCGAGGACGGTGCCCGATGGAGCAGCTGCACGACGCCACGAAGATCACCATGCTCTTCGCGGCCGCGATGTTCCTGTGGGCCCTGCTGCTCGGGACCATGAAGTACCGCCAGATCCTGGCGTCCCCCGACCACATCGCCCATCCGTACACCGACATCGCCCATCGGGCCGCGTTGCTCTACAGCTTCGCCCTCCTGCTCGTCGCCGCGTTCGTGCAGTTCGGCGGGTGGTCGTTCTCAGTCGAGCTGGCAGCGTCGAGCGCCATGGCCGCCTACTTCGCCATGGCCGTCGCCGGCTACACCTTCCACGGTTGGCGTAAGGACACCGACAACCAGTTCCGGCGGGCGGGATCCTCGATGCGCGCCTTCATGGCCACGCTGATCACCGTCGAGATCGGCGCCTGGCTGGTGCTCGTGGCCGGGTTCGTCGACGGTCAGTTCGCGCACTGAACAG
>DASRBM010000313.1:0-2585 GCA_035653635.1 Acidimicrobiales bacterium
CGCGGTGGGAACGCCGGCCCAGTGACGGACGGCCCGGTGACGGACGACCCGGTCACGGACGGCCCAGTGTCGGACAGCCCGGCGAACAGCAGCACGACGATCGCTGTGCACCCCGCCCGTCCGTTCACCCTCGCATTCGACGTCGGCGGAACGGGCCTGAAGGCGTCCGTGCTCGACGCCGCCGACGCGCTGGTGGCCGACCGTGTGCGCGTTGACACCACCTACCCCTGCTCGCCGCAGAAGCTGGTCGACGATCTCGTGCACCTGGCCGCGCCGCTCCCTGCCTACGACCGCATCGCGGCCGGGTTCCCGGGCATGGTGCGCGGGGGCAGGGTGCTCTCCGCGCCGCATTTCGTCACCGTGTCGGGGCCGGGGAGCGCCGTCGACGACGCGCTCGTCGCCCAGTGGAACGGCTTCGACCTGGCCGGCGCCCTCTCCGCCCGGCTCGGCAAGCCGGCGCGGGTGGCGAACGACGCCGACGTGCAGGGCGCCGCGGTCATCAAGGGCACGGGCCTGGAGCTCGTGATCACCCTCGGCACCGGGGTGGGCACTGCCTTCTTCTACGACGGACGCCTGCTGCCGCATCTCGAGTTCGCCCATCATCCGCTGCACAAGGACGACACCTACAACGACCAGATCGGCGATCGCGCTCGCAAGTCGGTCGGCACGGCGCGCTGGAACAAGCGGGTGCGGCGGGCGGTGGCGACGCTGCGGGCGCTCAGCTTCTTCGACCACTGCTACATCGGCGGCGGCAACGCCAAGCGCATCGAGGGCGACCTCGGACCCGATGTGACCATCGTCGACAACAGCGCCGGCATCCTCGGTGGGATCCGTCTGTGGGAGGGCGACCACCTGGCCGTGGAGGGCTGAGGAGACCGCCGCAACGGGCGGGGCGGACCTAGGCTCGGACCATGGCCGACCTGGGGCCGCAGGAACAGGACGAGGCCCCGCCGCGAGATCTGCGCCGTACGACGCGCATCGTCGGAGCGCTCGTCGTGCTCGCTCTCGTGATCGTCTTCGTGGTGCAGAACACCCAGACGGTCCCGGTGCACTACTTCACCGGCACCGGTCATCCGCGCTTCATCTGGGTCGTGGTCGGGTGCCTGCTCGTCGGTGTGGTGGCCGGCATGATCCTCGGGCGCATGCGCCGCCGCCGCTCGGCGCGCCGGCGCCGGCTCGCCCATCGTCACGACGGCTGACATGCACGCCGTCACCATCCGTCCCGGCGCCGAGCTCGTCTGGGCCGAGCACCCGAATCCCGAACCGGGTCCGCACCAGGTGCTCGTGGCCGTCGAGACGGCCGGCATCAACGCCGCCGACCTCCTCCAGCGCCAGGGCTTCTATCCGGCCCCGCCGGGCTCACCGCCGGACATCCCGGGGATGGAGTTCGCCGGTGTCGTCCTCGCGCTCGGCAGCGAGTGCCGTCGCCTCGCCGTGGGCGACCGGGTCATGGGACTCTTGGGCGGGGGCGCCCAGGCCGAGCTGGCTCTCGCCGACGAGGACCATCTCATGGTCGTGCCCGACGGCGTGTCGTGGCCGGTGGCGGGCGGCTTCGTGGAGGCCTACTGCACGGCCTACGACGCCCTCGTGCTCCAGGGAGGCCTGTCCGTCGGCGACCGGGTGCTCGTCACCGGCGCGGCGGGCGGCGTCGGCACCGCGGGTGTGCAGCTGGCGGTGGCGGCGGGGGCCGAGGTGGTCGCCTCCGCCCGTCATCGCGAGCACCACGACGACCTCCGCGCCCTCGGCGCCGAGCCCTTCGTGCCCGACGAGGCGCTCACCCATGGCCCCTTCGACCTGGCGCTCGAGCTCGTGGCCGGCCAGGGCCTCACCGGGGCCCTCGATGCGCTCGCGACGGGCGGCCGCGTCGTCGTCATCGGCGTGGGTGCGGGTGCCCGCGTGGAGCTCGATCTGCTCAAGGTGATGCAGCGGCGCGCCGTGGTCCGGGGATCGACGCTGCGGGCCCGCACCGCGGCGGAGAAGTCGGCCGTCCTTCGTCCCGTGGAAGCCCACGTCGTGCCGCTGCTCGCCGTCGGGCGCCTGACGGTGCCGGTGGCGGCCACGTTCCCGCTGGCGGAGGCGGCCGCCGCCTACGAGCGCTTCGGCGCCGGGGCCAAGTTCGGCAAGGTCGTCCTCACCCGGAGCTGACCGCGCCGCGCGGACCAGGCCTGGCCGGTCCGAAGGCGCGATCCCGCCAGAGGCGGGATCGGAGGTTCTGCGCCACCGCGCCGTTCGTCGGTGTCGTGGTGGGGTGGGCCGCCGGTGGGGTTCGGCGTGCCGCTGCGACGCGGGGGCTCAGGCCGCGTTGCCTGCCACCGACGAGGGCGCGGGGCGCAGACTTGCGGGCAGCATCACGGCTCGGACCACCAGGCGCTGCGCCGCAGAACCGATCGGCGTGCAGGTGGTGAGCGTCAGGATGTGCTGCCCAGGAGTGTCGGCCAGAACGGCGGTGTCCTTCGGCGACACGGCGAACGGCCGGCCGATGACGACGTAGGAGCACGACACGGCCGGGGTGGAGACGTCGATGACGTCACCGGCGTGCAGCGCGTTCAGGTCGTAGAACGGGTGGAGGAACGTGGTGCGGTGCC
>DASRBM010000314.1:0-8067 GCA_035653635.1 Acidimicrobiales bacterium
CGACAGCGACACCCCGCCCAGGCCCTCGACGCTGCCGTAGGCGACGCACAGGTCGTCGACCGCGAGCAGCGGCACCTCCCCCATGGGCCAGCCTCCCCCGCCGCCTCAGACGGCGTGCATGACCACCCTGAACAGCCGAACCTGACAGCTGATTCAGGTTGTCACATTCATGCACCCGTGTCGCCGGTGTGTCAAGGAGTCGGTCTCCTTCACACCGCCGGTGGCACCACGGCATCGACGAGTGCCGGACCCGGCTCGGCCAGTGCTTTGGCCAATTGTTCGGCGAACTCTTCCACCGTGGTCGCCCGCGTGGCCGGGACGCCCATCCCCTTCGACAGCGCCACCATGTCGAGCGGCGGGTCGTCGAGCTCGAGCATGCGCCGCGCCCGCGCTCCACCGGTGCCGGCGCCCACCCGGCCGAGCTCCATGGCCAGGATGGCGTAGGAGCGGTTGTCGAAGACGACGGTGGTAACGTCGAGGCCCTCGCGGGCCTGGGTCCACAGCGCCTGGGCTGTATAGAGCGCGCTGCCGTCCGCCTGCAGGCACAGCACCTTGCGGTCGGGACAGGCGACGGCCGCCCCGGTGGCGAGCGGCAGGCCCTGGCCGATGGCGCCGCCGGTAAGGCACAGCCACGTGTGGCGGGGCGCGCCGGCGGTCGCGCCGGGGACGAACAAGCCAGACGTGTTGGCCTCGTCGGACACGATCGCCCCTTCGGGCAGGAGCGCCCCGATGACGGCCGCGGCCGACTGGGCGTCGAGCGCGCCCCCACCGGGCATGGCCGGCCGCTGCGCCGGTTGCGTCGTCACCGCCGCACCAGCGGCGTCGAGGGCGTCGACGAGCATGGCGAGCGCCCCCACCACGTCGTCGCCGGCAGCGGCGAGGGTGTGCACGGTGCAGCCGTCGGGCACCAGGTCGCTCGGCTTGTCCGGATAGGCGAAGAACGACACCGGATGCGGCGCGCCGACGAGCACCAGATGGCGCAGCCCGCCGAGCTGCAGGGCCGTGAGCTCGGCCAGGTAGGCGAGCCGTTCCACCGCCGGCAGGCCGGCGCCGCGCTCGTGGACGGCGGGGAACGTCTCGCTCAGCAGGCGCGTGCTGGTGGCCGACGCCACCCGGGCGGCGGCGGCGAGTCCGGCCTCGGCCATAGCCGGACCGCCGAGGAGGAGCGCGGTGGGCTCGCCGCTGCGCAGGACGGCGGCCACGGCCTCGACCGAGGCCGGCTCCACGGACGTCCCGGGGCGAGGCGACACCGCCGCCGGGGTCGGTGCGGCGGGCGCGGCCCCGTCGGTCCACGACACGTCGGCCGGCACGACCAGGGTGGCGACACCGCCCGGTGCCCGCCGCGCCCCGGCCACCGCCGCCACCGCCTGGGGCGCGAGCGCGGCCGGTTCGGTCACCTCGGCGTACCAGCAGCTGACCGGTCCGGCGAGCCCGGCGATGTCGGACTGCAGGGGCGCGTCGAAGCGCTGGTGGTAGGTGGCATGGTCGCCGACGATGTTCACCACCGGCGAGTGGGCCCGCCTCGCGTTGTGCAGGTTGGCGATGCCGTTGCCGAGGCCGGGACCGAGATGCAGCAGGGTGGCGGCAGGTCTCCCCGCCATGCGGGCATACCCGTCGGCCGCGCCGGTGGCCACGCCTTCGAAGAGGGCGAGCACCGGGCGCATGGCCGGCACGTCGTCGAGGGCGGCGACGAAGTGCATCTCCGAGGTGCCGGGATTGGCGAAGCACACGTCGACACCGCAGTCGACGAGCGTGCGGATGAGCGCCTGGGCGCCGTTCATGGATGTCGCCTCCTGGGTGGGCCGGCGGGGCCGGGGTGGTTCACCGGTCGAAGATCCGGCCCGGGCCGAGGATGCCGGCCGGGTCGAACACGTCCTTGATGCCGCGCATGAGCGCCAGCTTGGCCGGGTCCTCGAGCGCGGCGTAGTACGGCTTCTTCTCGGTGCCGATGCCGTGCTCGCCGCTCACCGCGCCACCGCATTCCATGCCGGCCCGGAACATCGCCGACAGCAGCGCCTTGCGCCGCTCCTCGTCGGGCTGGAACACCGACAGGTGCACGTTGCCGTCGCCGACATGGCCGCAGCCGGTCACGAGCGCACCGTGGGCCGAGGCGAGATCGGCCACCTCGTGCAGGTAGCGGGCCATGGCCGCCCGGGGGACCACGACGTCCACGATGTCGTCGGCGTGCGCCGCCTTGGCCGCGAAGAAGGCGCGCTCGCGGGCCACGATGAGCTCGTCGGCGGCCTTCGGCGGGAGCACGAAGACGTCGAGCGCTCCGATCTCCTCGAGCAGTGCGGCCAGGGTGGCCGTGTCCTCCTCGAGCCGGCGCTCGTCGTCGGCCTGCAGGAGCACCACCAGATAGGCGGCGGCCTGCGCCCTGAGCTCGTCGGCGATGCCCAGGTCGAGACCGGCGGCGGCCGTCACCCCGCCCATGGCGATGGCGTCGAGGTACTCGAGGACGCTCGGCACCAGGCTGCTGCCGAGGATGCGGGGAACGGCGGCCGTCACGTCGTCGAGCCGGGGGAAGGGGGCGAGCACGGTGCTCGCCAGGCGGGGCCGCGGGTGCAGGCGCAAGGTCGCCTCGGTGACGAGCGCCAGCGTGCCCTCCGATCCGATGACGAGCTGGGTGAGGTCGTAGCCGGTCGACGACTTCACGAACCGGCCCCCGGTGCGCACGACCTCGCCCGTGCCGAGCACGAGCTCGAGCCCGAGGACCTGGTTGCGCGTCACGCCGTAGCGGATGGCCCGCATGCCGCCGGCGTTGGTGGCGACATTGCCGCCGATCGATGCGCTCTGCTCGCCCGGATACACCGGATACATGAGCCCGAGCGGGGCCAGGGCCTCGTCGAGCTGATGGAGCGTGACACCCGGCTCCACCACGGCGACGTGGTTGTCCACGTCGATGTCGACGATCCGGTGCATGCGCTCGAACGACACGAGCAGGCACCCGGGCACGGGCACCGCCCCGCCGCTCAGGCCGGTGCCGCTGCCCCGGGCGACGATCGGCACCCGGTGCCGGGCCGCGAGGCGGACGACGGCCGCCACCTCGTCGCGCCGGCTCGGCCGCACGACGGCGAGCGGAGCGACGGGGGCCACGGTGAGGGCCTCGTCGTGGGCCTCGTCGGCCGTGACGTCACCCGCCGACACCGCGCCGGCCCCGACGACGGCGGTGAGCTGTTCGAGGAGCGCACCGTCGGGCGACCCCGCGGGGCCGGTCGCGGGCTCGTCGGCGGCAGTGTGGTCGACCACGGGACGGCCGACGACGAAACGTTCGATGACCGGCTCCTCTCGGCTGGGTGTCGCGGCGCCAACGCTACGGCCCGGGACCCGGTCGCACCACGGCCGTGCGAGCACCGCACCGACGGGTCGGCCCGGCACGGAGCGTGCGGCTTCGGACGTGCGCCGGGAGTGGAAGGATCATGCCCTGTGAACTGGGTCGACATCGTGCTCCTGGTGCTCGTGGCCGCGTCGGGCGTCCACGGGCTGCGCCTGGGAGCCGCCATGCAGGTCCTCTCCTTCGGCGGGTTCTGGCTCGGCCTGTTCCTCGGCGCGCTCATGACGCCGCCGATCGACCACCACGTCCACGGCACGGCCGGCAAGACGATCGTGGCCGCCGTCGTCGTCTTCGGCATGGCCGGCCTGGTGGGTGGCCTCGGTCGCCTGCTCGGCGCCCACTCGAGCACCGCCCTGCAGCGCCTGCGCCTCGGTCCCGTCGACTCGGGCTTCGGCGCGGTGGTGGCGGTGGGGGCGACCCTCGTCGCCACGTGGCTCGTCGCCAGCATGCTCGTGAACAGCCGCTACACCGGCCTCGACGCCGCGCTGCAGGAGTCGCGCATCGTGCGGGCCATGGACAGCATCCTCCCGTCGCCGCCGGCCGTCTTCTCCCGCATCGAGTCGTTCCTCGCCCAGGAGGGCTTCCCGGTCGTGTTCACCGGGCTGCCGCCCCAGACCCTCGGACCCGTGGCGCTGCCGAGCGACGCGGCGGTCCGCTCGGCCGTCAACGCGGCGGGCGCCTCCACCGTGCAGATCGCCGGCACCGGTTGCGGGGTCATCCAGGAAGGGTCGGGGTTCGTGGTCGCGCCCGACTACGTCGTCACCAACGCCCACGTGGTGGCCGGCATCGCCCACCCGCTCGTCATCGACTCGTCGGGGCGCCACGCCACCGAGGTCATGTTCTTCGACCCCGAGCTCGACATCGCCCTGCTGCGGGTGCCGGGGCTGCCCGAGCACCCGCTCGACGTCGACACCCAGTTCGTCGGCCGCGGCGCCTCGGGGGCGGTGCTCGGCTACCCCGAGGGCGGCCCCTTCAACGCCGGGCCGGCCGGGGTGGAGGCGCTGTTCAAGGCCACCGGTCTCGACATCTACGGCCACAACCAGGTGACGAGGTGGGTGTACCAGCTCTCGGCCCAGGTGCTGCCGGGCAACTCGGGCGGACCGCTCGTGGAGCCGGACGGGCTCGTGATCGGCGTGGTCTTCGCCCGCTCCACGAGCGCCCAGGGCGTCGGGTACGCGCTGGCCACGCCGGCCGTGCTCGCCGACGTGCACGCCGGCGAGGCGCGCACCACGCCGGTGAGCACCGGCGGCTGCGTCAGCGGCTGAGGCCCTGCTCAGCGGCGTCCGGCCGACACCGGCGCGACGGCCCACGATAAGAATGGCCCCCGTGCCGCTGCGCATCGAGGACTACGGCATCATCGGCGACCTGCACACGGCCGCCCTCGTCGGCACGAACGGGTCGATCGACTGGCTGTGCCTGCCGCGCTTCGACTCCGACGCCTGCTTCGCCAATCTGCTCGGCGACGAGGAGAACGGGCGCTGGCAGATCGCGCCGGCCGATCCGGACCACACCGTCGAACGGCGGTATCGCGACGACACGCTCGTGCTCGAGACCACCTTCATCACGAAGACCGGCATCGTCCGCCTCGTCGACTGCATGCCCATCCGCGAGGAGCACCCACAGGTGGTGCGGCTCGTCCACGCGGTGGAGGGATCGGTGGACATGCGCATGGAGCTGTCCATGCGCTTCGGCTACGGGTCGGCCGTCCCCTGGGTGCGCCGCATCGACGGGCTCCTCACCGCGGTGGCGGGCCCCGACGGCCTGGCGCTGTGGACGCCGGCCCATACCCGGGGCGTGGACATGCAGACGGTGGCCGAGTTCACCGTGCACAGCGGCGAGCACGTGCCCTTCGTCCTCATCTACTACCCGTCGCACGAGGACCCGCCCCGACCGGTCGATGCCGCCTACGCCATCGACGACACCACCATGTGGTGGCAGGAATGGGCCCGCGCCTGCAACTTCGAGGGCGAGCAGTGCGAGGCGGTGACGCGCTCGCTCATCACGCTGAAGGCGCTCACCTACCACCCGACGGGCGGCATCGTGGCCGCCGCCACCACGTCGCTGCCCGAGACGGTCGGGGGCGTGCGCAACTGGGACTACCGCTACTGCTGGCTGCGCGACGCCACCTTGACCCTCGAGGCGCTCATGCGCGGCGGCTACCACGAAGAGGCCATGGACTGGCGCGACTGGTTGCTGCGGGCCGTGGCCGGCGACCCGGCCAGGCTGCAGATCATGTACGGCCCCGGTGGCGAGCGCCGGTTGTCGGAGTGGGAGGTCGACTGGCTCTCGGGGTACGAGAACTCGCGGCCCGTACGCATCGGCAACGCCGCTTCGGGGCAATTCCAGCTGGATGTCTACGGAGAGGTCATCTCGGCGCTCTACGAGGGGTGCGTCATCGGCGACCCGCTCAGCGAGTCGGCCTGGGACCTGCAGAAGATCCTGGTGGACTTCGTGGTGGAGCACTGGACCGAACCCGACGAGGGGATCTGGGAGGTCCGGGGACCGCGGCGCCACTTCACCCACTCGAAGGTCATGGCCTGGGTCGCCCTCGACCGCGCCGTCAAGCTCATCGAGAAGTACGACCAGAAGGGTCCGCTCGAGCAGTGGCGGCAGGTGCGCGACGCCATCCACGCCGACGTGTGCGCCAAGGGCTTCAACGAGAAGGTCGGCGCCTTCACGCAGTACTACGGGTCGGACGACCTCGACGCGAGCCTCCTCATGATCCCGCTCATGGGGTTCCTGCCGGCCGACGACCCGCGGGTGCGGGGCACCATCGAGGCGGTGGAGCGCGACCTCACCGAGGACGGCTTCGTGCTGCGGTACCGGGCGACCGAGGCGCATGCCGTCGACGGTCTCGAGGGTCACGAGGGGGCCTTCCTGGCCTGCTCCTTCTGGATGGTGGACTGCCTGCACCTGCTCGGCCGCACCGACGACGCCCAGGCCATGTTCGAGCGGCTGCTGTCGCTGCGCAACGACCTGGGGCTGCTCGCCGAGGAGTACGACGCCGTGCTCGGGCGCCAGGTGGGGAACTTCCCGCAGGCCTTCTCGCACGTGTCGCTCGTGAACGCGGCCTACAACCTGGCCGGGCATCCCGAGGCGCACGAGCGGGACCCCGAGGACATGGTGCGAATGATGCGCCGCCGTCGTCGGGGACGGCGCGGCGGACGGCACCGGCTCCTGCCGGCACCGGCGATGCCCGAGGTGCGCGGCTCATGAGGGCCCTCACCGTCGTCCCCCTCACCGCCGGGTCGGCCCGGCTCGACGACGTCGCCGAGCCGCCGGAGTCCGACGGACCGGTCCTCGTCGAGACGATCGCCATCGGCGTGTGCGGTACCGACGCCGAGATCGTGTCGGGCGCCTACGGCTGGGCGCCACCGGGCCGCGACCGGCTCGTGCTCGGTCATGAGTCGCTCGGCCGGGTGAAGGAGGCGCCGTCGGGCGGCGACCTGCAGCCGGGCGACCTCGTCGTGGGGATCGTGCGCCGGCCCGATCCGATCCCCTGCGGCAACTGCGCGGTGGGCGAGTGGGACTTCTGTCGCAACGGCCTCTACACCGAGCGCGGCATCAAGGAGCACGACGGCTACGGGTCGGAGCGCTACCGCATCACGCCCGACTTCGCCGTGAAGGTCGACCCGGCCCTCGGACTGCTCGGTGTGCTGCTCGAGCCGGCGAGCGTGGTGGCGAAGGCATGGGAGCAGGTCGACCGCATCGGCAGCCGGGCCCACTGGGCCCCGAAGACCGCCCTCGTGACCGGCGCCGGACCCATCGGGCTGCTCGCCGCGCTCATGGGCGTGCAGCGCGGGCTCGACGTGCACGTGCTCGACCAGGTGGCCGACGGACCGAAGCCCAAGCTGGTGGCGTCGCTCGGTGCGACCTACCACACCGGCGCGGTCAAGGACGCGGTCGACGCGCCCGACGTCGTCATCGAGTGCACCGGAGTCGGCAGCCTCGTGTTCGACGCCATGGCCACCATCGGGCCCGGCGGCGTGGTGTGCCTGACCGGGGTGTCGTCGGGGGGCCGCGAGCTCGGCGTCGACGCCGGTCAGCTGAACCGCACGATGGTGCTCGAGAACGAATCGGTCGTGGGATCGGTGAACGCCAACCGGCGCCACTACGAAGCCGGTGCCGCCGCGCTCGCGGCGGCCGACCGGTACTGGCTCGACCAGGTGGTGAGCCGCCGGGTCCCCGTCGACCAGTGGTCGTCGGCCCTCGACCGCCAGCCCGAGGACGTCAAGGTCGTCATCGAGTTCGGTTCCTGATACGAACAGGGGATGGCTGCCACCCGCGAGATCGCCCCCGGCGTCATCGAGATCGACACCCTGCTCGGCGGATGGGACCGCGTCACCGCCGGCTACCTCATCACCGGATCGGCACCCGTCCTGGTCGAGACGGGCAGCCAGAGCTCGGTGCCGACACTCCTCGAGGCGCTCGCCGAGCTCGGGGTGGCGGCCGACGAGCTCGCCGGTGTGGCCGTCACCCACATCCACCTCGACCATGCCGGCGGGGTGGGGGACGTGGCCCGCGCCTTCCCCCGTGCCACCGTCTACGTCCACGAGAAGGGCGCCCGTCACCTGGCCGACCCCTCACGTCTGGTCGACTCGGCCGCCCGCGTCTACGGAGCGCTCCTCGACTCGCTCTACGGTCGGCTCGATCCGACCCCGGTCGAGCGCATCCACGTGCTCGCCGACGGCGAGGAGATCAGGGTGAGCCCGACGCGCACCCTCACCACCGTG
>DASRBM010000315.1:0-7058 GCA_035653635.1 Acidimicrobiales bacterium
GACGGGCGCCGGCGACACCCGACCGTCGGCCATGAGCGACGCAGCCGGATCGACGACGGCGTCCGCCGACGCCCACAGGGCGGCGAGGACCGGTCCATCGGTCGGCCCGAAGACGAGGACCCTGCGACCTCGGGCCCTGGCCTCGGCCACCACGGCCGAAGCCGTGTCGACATGGTTGCCGGCGCTCCCCACCCGCCACAGGAAGTGATCTCCCGGCTGAGCCTGGCGTAGGCGGTCCACCACTGCCCCGGTCATCGCCCGCGCGTCCTGCTACCCGTCGCATGGCGCGACGACGACCATGGCGAGGGTTCTGCAATGCCCATTGCACACCAGCGCTGCCGCGGCGCGTCGAGTGACACAGGCAGGGTCGTCTCCCCGACTCGTCCCATCCGAACGTGACGCCGGCCCGACCGGCCGGCGCCGACTCGGCGGCAAATTAAGCACGTCACGTGGGGTTGCTCCAGCGCGTCGGTTCTCGAAGGGATCCGCCTGCAGTGCCTATGAGGAGAGAGCCGCGTCTTCGACGACGCGAGCGTGGAGACCCGGGTAGCGGGCACTGAACTCGCACGGCGGCAGGGGCTTGCTCCAGAGGAACCCCTGGGCCGCGTCGCAACCGAGCTCCTCGATGAACCGGCGCTGCTGCGCCTCTTCGACGCCCTCGGCCACCACGCTCAGGTGCAGGGCGTGTGCCATCTCGACAATGGCCCGCACCATGGCATTGGCCCGACTGCGCTCGCCGATGCGCGACACGAAGCTCCGGTCGATCTTCACCACGTGCACCGGCAATCCGTGCAGGTAGGCGAGGGACGAATAGCCCGTGCCGAAATCGTCGATGGCGATGCGGACACCGAGTTCCACCAGGTCGTGGAGTGCCTTCAGCGCCGACTCCTGGGCGATGACGGCCGACTCGGTGATCTCGAGCACGAGCCGCCCGGGATGCACACCGTGGCGCTCGAGCGCAGCCTGCACCATGGCGGGCGTGTCGTGGTCGTCGAGCTGGCGGGCCGACAGGTTCACCGACATGACGTCGAGGCGCGGGCCGTCGGGATCGGCGTCCCATTCGGCCAATTGCCGCAGCGCCTCGTCGAGCGCCCAGGCGCCGAGGGCGGTGATGAGGCCCGAGTCCTCGGCCACCGGGATGAAGTCGCCAGGGGGGACGAGCCCCCGCTCGGGGTGGTACCAGCGCATGAGCGCCTCTGCTCCGATCGGACGTCCCACGGCGGGGTGCACCACCGGCTGATAGTGGAGGGCGAACTCCTGGCGGCTGATGGCCTCACGGAGCTCACCTTCGAGCGCCAGGCGTTCGAACGAGCGCTGGTGGAGCTCACGACCGAACAGCTGGACCCGGTTGCGTCCGGCCACCTTCGCCGCGTACATCGCCGTGTCGGCGTCGCGCAGGACCGTCGAGGGGTCGGCGTCGGTGTCGGGGACGACGACCCCGATGCTGGCGGTGACGGTGAGGTCCCGCCCCTGATGCTCGATCGGCTCCGCCAGCACCGCGAGCAACCGGCTGGCGGCGCACAGGGCATCGGACGAGTCGTCGATGTCGCGCAGGATGAAGACGAACTCGTCGCCGCTGAAGCGCGAGGCGGTCTCCCCGGCGCGCACGACGGTCGAGAAGCGATGTGCGACCTCGCGCAGCACCGCGTCACCGGTCTCGTGGCCGAGGCTGTCGTTCACGATCTTGAAGTGGTCGAGGTCGAGGAAGATCACCGCCACGTTGTCGCCGTTGCGCTCCCTCGCCGCCAGCTCGTTCCCGAGCCGGTCGAGGAGCAGGGCGCGGTTCGGAAGGCCCGTGAGCGCGTCGTAGAAGGCCTGGTGGGTGAGCGCTTCCTGGGTCGCAACCTCTTCGCTGATGTCCTCGATGGTGACGACGAAGCCGTCGTCGACGCGGTCGCTCTTCGGCGAGGCCGACAGGCGCACGTGCCGCACCTCGCCCCCGGGCCGGATGATGCGGAACTGGTTGGTCACCATCTCCATCGATCCCCAGGTCTGGTCCACCCAGCCCACGAGCTCGTCCCGGTCCTGGGGATGCACGGCGTCGATCCAGCGGTGCTCCATGAGCTCAGACGGCTCGCGTCCGGCGATCTGCGCCATCTTCGTGTTGACGTAGACGACCCGGCCGACGGGGACGACCTCGAGCACACCGATCGGGGCGGCGGTGGTGAGGCTGCGGAAACGGGCTTCGCTCTGGTTGAGCTCCTTGGCGTCGCGGGTGCGGCCGATGCCGTAGGAGAGTGCCCCTCCGAGCTGGCTCAGCAGCTCCACCTCCTTCGGTCCGAAGGCGCCCACCTCCTTGGCCAGGATGGTGAGGGCGCCGATGCACCGGCCCCGCACCGACAGCGGCAGCGCACAGATCGTCCGCAGGCCATTGCGCTCGGCCTCTTCGCGCCCGGGCATGTCCGGGACCTGACGGATGTCGTCGAGGACCTGGATGGCGCCGGTGGCGATGGCACGCACGGTCGGCCCCTCATCGGTGACGACATCGCCCCACGACAGTGCGCGCCCTCGCAGCCAGTCCGATGGGCCGGCCGCTGCCATCTGCACGATCCGGTCCTCGTCGGACGGATCCACATAACCGACCCAGGCGTGGTCGTAACCCCCGGTCTCCACGATGGTGCGACACGTCTCCGCGAGCAGCGTCTCCTCGTCGCCGGCCAGGACGAGCTCATGGGTCCCCTGGCCGAGGGTGCGCAGGGCCCTCGTGAGATGCGTCTGTTCGGTGACGTCGCTGGCGTTCACGACGACGCCCGCCACCGACTGGTCCTCGAGGAGGTTCGTCACCTGGCCCTGGTAGGTGCGCCAGTCGCCCGACGCGTGCCGGACGCGATATACCCACGTCTTCGGGACCCCCGGTTCGGCGAGTGCCCCGGCGAACGTCACGCGCGCCGCGTCGAGGTCTTCGGGGTGCACGTACGAGAAGGTGTCGACGCCCGGCTCCGACGACTCCGACATCCCGAGGGTGGCCTGGGCGGCGGGGTTGGCGTAGACCACCTCTCCGGTCGGACCGAGGATGGCGATGACGTCGGCCGAGCTGGCGAGCAGCTTGCGGAAGCGCTCCTCGCGGATGGCCACCACCTCGATGGCCTCGCCGACGGCGGTCTCGGCCCGCCGCCGCCCGATGAAGAGCACGGTGAGAAAGGCCACCAGGAAGGCCACCGCGCTCAGTCCGAGCACGAGCAGCAGCAGCGGGCCGGCGATGCTGCCCTTGCCCGGCACCGCATCGGTGGCCTGGAAGCGGATGGTCCACGGCCCGAGGGCGTCGACCACACGGCTCGTGGCCCAGTCGCCCAGCTGCATCTTGGGAGAGGAGAGGACGACCGGGTCCTTGCCCGTGTCGTTGCCCGAGCCCCGGTAAACGGCGAAGCGGAGGTCGGTGGCACCGGTGAAGGCACGCACGAGCTGCGTGCCGTTGTCGATCGACATCACCCATCCGGTGACGCCGGCAGCACCGGGCTGGGCGCCGTAGACCGGCTGCACCAGCACGAAGTCGCCGCGCAGCGCCGTGCCGAGCACGTCGTCGGCGATCACCTGTTGCTGACCGGTGGCCGCGGCGGCCTGCAGCGCCGGCATGAGAGCCGCCACCGTGCAGCCGTCGAAGCCGTACAGGGCCTGGGCCACGGGCAGGTCGTGGGAGGCCACGTAGTCGCCCAGGCAGTACTGCGCCCGTTGACCGGGGGGGCTCAAAGAAGTGTTGATGCCGTCGGCTCTGAGCGACGCGAGGAACGCGGGGACCTGGGCCGGAGTGAGACGCTCGAGCAGGCCGATGCCCTGCAGGCCGGGGAAGCGCGAGGTGCCGAAGCCCACCGCGTCCAGATAGGCGACGTACTGCTTGCGGGTCATGTCGCCCTGGTGGAACAGGGCGGAGGAGGCCGACAGGATCTCCGAGTCCTGGAGCAGGCCCCGGGTGAGGCCCTCGGAGATGGTGGTCGCCTGGCTCTGCAGGGTCCGGGACGCCTCCCGATCATTCCGGACCTTCCAGTACTGCGCACCGGCGACGACCCCGAAGGTGGCAACGGCGATGAAGACGAGCGCCGCGACGAGCGCCAGTCGGCGACGCGTGCCACTACGGACTTCCATGCTGCTCACGACGATCCCTTCCTGTGCGGACCGTCGCCTGGTGACGTTCCGCCGCCCACGACTTGCATGATCGGCATTTCGTTGCCTAGTGCACATGGGTCCAAAGTCCCTTCTCGGGGACGACGAAGGGCCGTCGCACGCCGCAAACGAAATGCCGGGTCGGCGGACCCCGGGGTTACCAACGGCTCTTCTTGCCGAAGCCCTGGCCGGAAGTCCCTGTTCGGCGCGCCCCGGACGCGGTCTGCTCCTTCCGGGTGATCACATGACGACCTCCTCCGAGCAGCTGCACACCGAGGGTTTCACCGTCCTCGACGAGGAACAGTGCCTCGCCTATCTGCACTACGGCGTGGTGGGACGGGTGGCGGTGACCATCGGCGCCATCCCGGCCGTGCTGCCGGTGAACTATCTCGAGGACCTGGGCGCCATCTACTTCTTCACCGCCGCCGGCACCAAGCTCGACGCCGCGCTGCACGAGGCTGTGGTCGCCTTCGAGGTCGACGGCTACGACCAGCTGACGGAGTGGGGCTGGAGCGTGCTCGCCGTCGGCATCGCCAGTGAGGTCCACGACCGCGAGGTGCGGGAGCACGTCACCGGCCTGGGCCTCCATCCCTGGGCCAAAGGGCCGCGCGACCACCTGATCCGCATCTGGCCCGAGTTCCTGTCCGGACGGGAGACGGCCTGACCTCGGACGAGACCATCGGACCTGGCGCCGGCACGAGGCGAGGCCCGAGAATCGGGCCATGAACCAGACTGACCGCAGTGGCGTCGTCGTCGGGGTCGACGGGTCGGAGCACTCCAAGCAGGCGCTCGCCTGGGCGGTCCGGTGGGCCAAGCTCCAGGGAGAGCCCCTCGTGGCCGTGGCCGTGTGGCACTTCCCCGTCGCCTGGGGCTGGGCGGTGCCCGTGCCCGACGACTACGACCCCGAGGCGGCCGCCACCCGCATGGTGGGCGACGTCGTCACCGAGGTGCTCGGCGAGCACCCCGAGGTGGAGATCCGCACCGAGGTCGTGTCGGGCCAACCGGCCAACGTCCTCGTAGACCAGTCGAGCCGGGCGGCCCTCGTCGTGGTGGGAAGCCGCGGGCACGGCGAATTCGCCGGCATGCTCCTTGGGTCGGTGAGCACCTTCGTCGTCACCCACGCCCACTGCCCGGTCGTGGTCGTGCGCGACGACTGAACTCGCGCCGCGCGGAAAGGCGCGCGGTGCCGATCAGACGGTCAGGGCAGACCGAGGGTGTGGAGCAGTCCGGACAGCAGACCGGAGACGACGCCCTGCGGGTCCGCTGTCTGGGGCTGGCCACCGAGGAACGGCGTGAGCGGCACGACCGCGTCATAGGGCGCGTCATCGGCCGTCGCCGTCGTCGCCACCACCGACTGCAGCGGCGACGCCCGCCAGTCGTAGAGCGTCATCGGAGGCAGACCGAGGAGGATCTCCGCCGTCTTGAGCGCCGAGGTGAACGAGCCCTGCTCGTCCGACACGTGACCCGTCGGGCCGAGGCGGGCCGCCAGCCCTCCCATGGTGAGCATGAAGGTGCGGTGGATGTCGACGTGGTCGCCGGTGAACTGGTTGTCGTCCTCGGACAGGAACACGATCGTGTTCTTCCAGAACGGGCTCTGTGACAGGCCCTGGATGATCTTGGCGATGCCGTAGTCGTTGTCGGCCACCATGGACTGCGGTGTCGGGTTGAGCGGGTTGTACACGTTCGACACGTCGAAGGTGTGGTTCTCCGGCAGCGTCAGATAGGTGAAGTTCGGCATGGAGCTCTGTTGGCAGGCGGCGTCGGCCGTCGGCCCCGTCGATCCCGAGGCGGTCAGTCCCGACATGCACGAGTCGTAGGCGCTCGTCCAGCCGTCGAGGGTGTAGCTCGAGGACAGCGGGTTCGGCGGGAAGGGCTTGCCCAGGGTGGACGGCGGCGTCGGCGCTGTGCCCGAGGACAGCTGGTGGAAGGCGTCCCACGCGTGCGACGACGGGGTCTGGCCGTGCAGGAAGATGTCGGCCCGGTCGGTGTCGGGGAAGGCGAGGTCGCTCCCCGGCGTCGGGTTGGTGAAGCCCGACGGTTCGGCCGGGCAGGCGCCGCCACCGTTCTCGCCCCAGGCGTTCTGGCACACCTGGTACTGCTGCGACGGCGTGCCGCTCACCGGGCTCACGTCGGTGGCGTAGACGCGGGTGCTCAGCCCCTGCGACCCGGCCATGTCCGACAGGGTCAGGTAGGGGTTGTACATGAGGCTCTCCTGGGCGCCGACGGCCGGGCTCGACGGCCCCGACAGCGACACCGACGAGGCGCTGCTCGACGAGCCGAGGGCGTACTGCCCGCCCGACCGGTTGCCGCGCAGGCCCTGGTCGTAGTTCATGCCCCAGGTGAGCTCGTTGTCGGGTGTGGTGATGCCGCTCGCCCACCAGCTGTGCCCGAGCACCGAGGACTCGGCGCCCTCGTTCCAGAAGTTGTCCGACAGCGTGAACTGATCGGCCAGGTTGTGCTGATTGGTCGTCACCGGGAACGGATACTCGGTGAAGCCCGGGAAGGCGTTGCTGTGCAGGCTCGCACCGGTGTCGCCGAAGTACGAGTCGAAGGTCTTGTTCTCGGCCAGGATGAACACGACGTGCATGGTCTGCGGCGTCAGGATCTGGCCGCTGTTGCCCGGTCCGGCCGTGACCGGAGCAGGACCCTCACCGTTCGTGTACAGCCATTCCTGGCACAGCAGCGACTGCGGGTCCGCCGTCCCCGAGGCGTCGACACAGGGGTCGCGCGCCGGATCGGGTGGCGCCGTGGGTGGCGCGAACACGGGGGCGAGGTCGTCGTTCGCCACGACCTGGGTCGTCCACGCCTGCAGGGCGGTCGAGAAGGCGGACGCCTGGGTGACGTCGTCGGGCACGTCGATGGCCGAGACCGTCCCCTCGGTGCCGGTGCCGACGGTCGGCTGCAGCTGCCCGTAGTAGCCGGGTCCGGCGCCGTTGCCCCGGAGGTTGGCCACATACAGA
>DASRBM010000316.1:0-13296 GCA_035653635.1 Acidimicrobiales bacterium
GGCGGCGAGGCGCTCCACGAGGAGGCGGCGCTGCACCTGGCCGGTGGCCGGGGTGCGGGGGATGGCGTCGACCATCTCGAGCCGCCGGGGGTGCTTGAAGCCGGCCAGCTGCGATCGGCAGTGGTCCCGGATCTCGTCCACCGTGGGGGCAGCCGGCCCGACCGGGACGATCACGGCGCACACCACCTCCCCCCAGGTGCTGTCGGGCACACCCACCACGGCCACGTCGGCCACGAGCGGATGCCGGCGGAGCACCGCCTCCACCTCACTGGGTGAGACCGACTCCCCACCGGTTCGAATCAGCTCGCCGGTGCGCCCGACGATGCGCAGGTACCCTTCGTCGTCGATCTCGCCCAGGTCGCCCGTATGGAACCAGCCGTCCGCCAGGGCGGCCGCGCTGGCAACCTCGTCGTCGAGGTAGCCGTCGAAAAGCGTGGTGCTGCGCACGAGGACCTCGCCGTCGTGTCCGATGTCCACCTCGACCCCCGGCGCGGACACACCGCAGCTCCCCGGTTTGCGGGCCATGTCGCGCTGCTCGAGGCAGCTCACGGTGCCGGCTTCGGTGGAGCCGTAGAACACGCGCAGACAGGCGCCGGGCACGAGGGCGGCGATGGCGTCGAGGAGCTCGGGCGGGGTGGCCGACGTGCCCGTGTCGGCGAAGCGCAGACCGGCGAGCGGGTGGCGGGCGCCGGCCCCGTCGAGCTCGTGGAGGATCCGGCGCCACACCGCCGGGATGCAGTTGAGCCGCCTGGCGTCCCACTTCGCGACCGCTTCGCAGATGGCGCTCGCGTCGGGCGGGACGAGCACCACGGCATCGCGCGCCTGCCACTGCTGCAGGGCGATGGTCCACGCGCCCATGTGGAAGAGGGGATACGGACACACCATGGCGCCACGTGGCTCCACCAGGGCACCCGGATGGCTGCGCAGGTAGTTCGTCTCGTGCGACAGGACGACGCCCTTCGGCGTGCCCGTGCTGCCGCTCGTGAAGAAGACGATGTGGGGATCGCCGCCCGACGGCGCCGGACCCGGCAACGGCTCGGCGGACGACGACGCGCTCTCGGCCAGGAGCTCCTCGAGTCCGGCCGCCGGGGTGCCGAGGTCGCCGGCCGAGGAGCGGTGGGCCTCGTCGGCCACCACCAGGTCGGGACTCGCCAGGGCGATGAGGTTCCGGAGTTCGGCCGGCCCCAGGAGGCCCGACAGCGGTATCAACGTGACCCCGAGCTTCGCCAGCGCGGCGAACAGGGGCACGGCGTCGATGGTGGTGTCGCACCACGACACCACCCGATGGCCCCGACCGACGCCGAGCTCGGCGAGCCGACGGCCCAGCCGGTTGGCGCTCGACTCGACCGTGGCGAAGTCCATCGACCGGGTGCCGTGGACGACCGCGGTGCGGGTGGGAACCGCCCTGGCCGCGTTGGCGAAGACGTCACCGATGAGGAGCTGTGGGCGCATGGCCGTTCCTTCGCCCGTGGCCGGGCATCGAGGGCAGCGGCTCGGCGGAGCCGGTCTCGCAGAACAGTGATCTCGGATGTGTGGAACACTGTAGCCACGATGGCCTCCACCCCGTCGCTGACCGACACGCTGGCCCACCGGGCGGTGGAACGGGCGGTGGCCGATCGACGCACCGAGCTCGCCGAGGCGATGCAGCGGGTGGTGGAGGCGACCTACGAGCTCGTCGAACGGACCGGCAGCCTCGAACCGTCGATGCGGCAGATCCTCGCCCACACCGGACTTTCCACCCAGGCCTTCTACCGCCTGTTCCGCTCCAAGGACGAGCTCATGCTCGCCCTCCTCGACGACGGGAGACGCAGGCTCGTCGGTCACCTCGAGCAGCGCATCGGCAGGGCAGACACTCCGGAAGCGAAGCTCCGGTCGTGGGTGGAGGGCGTCATGGCGCAGGCCGCCGACAGCCGCGCGGCGGGACGTACCCGCCCGTTCGTGGTCGGCGAGGACCGCATCGCCGAGATGTTCCCCGACGAGCACCAGGCGTCGGTCGAGCAGCTGGTGACGCTGCTCCTCGAGCCGCTGACTGCGTTCCGAGGTGAACCCACCGACGGCACCGGTGCGTCACCCGGTGTGCGGCGCGACGCCGAAGCCGTCTACCGGCTCACCTTCGCGACCTTGCGCGATCATCTGCTCGCACGACAGCGCCCGGCTCCGGAGACCGTCGACCATCTGGTCTCCTTCGTGCTCCATGGCGTGAAGGGAGGGTCATGACCGACCGGACCGTGGGCGACGTCGGCACGCGCCTGCTCTTCGAGAACGACCGCGTGCGGGTGTGGCAGGTGAAGCTGGCACCGGGTGAGCAGGGGGCGGTGCACCGCCACGAGCTCGACCATCTGCTCGTGCAGGTGGCCGGGGACCGCATCGCGGTGATCCCCGAGCCCGACTCGGAGGGCCCGTACCGCGACTACCTCGAAGCCGACGTCGTGCCCGGCGCGGTGGTGCCGGTGGCGAGGGGCGGGGTCGAGTCGGCGAAGAACGTCGGCTCGGAGCCCTATCTCGAGGTCGTCGTGGAGCTCAAGGACTGAGCCGGACTGAACCTCCGTCGCCGGCCAGTTCCTGACAAGTAGTTTCGGCCGCACGACCCGGCGGCGACCTCCCGATCGGTACTGGCGCGATCTCGTCCTCGTGGGCGTGGTCTACCTCGCGCTCGCCGTCGCCTGCTACTGGCACATGTGGAGCGGCGGCGTGCGGCACTGGTCGTTTCCCGACGGCGACCAGTACCTGAACATGTGGAACCTCGACTGGTTCGCCTTCGCCCTCGCGCACGGCCACAACCCGTTCTTCTCCGGCTGGATCAACTTCCCGCACGGCGTCAACCTCCTCACCAACACCGGTGAGCCGCTCCTCGGGTTGCTCGCCACCCCGGTGACGCTGCTGTGGGGCCCGGTGGCCGCCTTCGACGTCATGATGACGCTGGCACTGGCCGCGTCGGCCGGCGCCGGATACGTCTTCGTGCGCCACTTCGTGCGTGCGACCCCGATCGCCTTCGTGGGCGGCCTCGTGTACGGCTTCGGTGCCTACGCCATCGCGCAGGGCGACGCCCACCTGAACCTCGTCTTCATCGCCCTGCCGCCGCTCGTGCTCCTGCAGCTCTGGCGCGTGCTGTCGGGCGAGGCGCGTCCGGTGGCGGGAGGCGTGCTGCTCGGTGTGCTCGTCGTCGGCCAGTTCTTCGTCTCCACCGAGCTGCTGGCCGACACCGCCGTGATCGCCGTATTCGGGGCGGTGCTCGTCGCCGTCGTCTTCCGCCGGCACCTCGCGGCCCGGTGGCGGCCGGCCGGCCTCGGCGTCGGGTGCGGCGCGGCAGTAGCCGTGGTGGTGCTCGCCTACCCGGTCTGGTTCGCCCTGCGCGGGCCCGGATCGATCATCGGGCCCGTGCAGCTCGCGCCCCAGTCGTACCGGGCCGACCTGCTCGGCGCCGTGGTCCCTTCGGTCTTCCAGGCGATCGCGCCCCACGCCGCGCTGCACCTGTCCTCCGGCTTCGCCGGGAACGCGGTCGAGAACGGCTCCTACCTCGGTATACCCCTCCTCCTCGTCCTCGCGGCCGGCATGGTGCTGCTCTGGCGGCGACCGGTCACCTGGGTGACGGGGTCGCTCGGAGTGACCGCCTTCGTGCTGTCGCTCGGTGACCATCTGGTGATTCGGGCCGATCCGGCTACGGGCCACGCCGGCGGGGTGGTGCTCCCGGGCTGGTTGCTCTTCCACCTGCCGCTGTATTCGAACGCGGTGCCGGTGCGCTTCGCCTTCCTCGTCGACCTCTTCGCCGCCCTGGGCATCTGCCTCCTGCTCGAAGAGGTCCGTCGCCGCGTCGCGCCGACGCCGTGGACGGCGCTCGCGCCCGCCGGCGTGGCCGCGCTGGTGCTCGCGCCACTGGCCCCCGCCATCCCCTACGCCGGCGTGGCCGACATCCGGCCTCCCGTCGTCTTCGACGCGCTCAGCGCGGTGCCCACCGGCAGCCCCGCCGTCGTCTATCCCTATGCCGACAACGGCAACGCCATGGCCATGCTGTGGCAGGCGTGGACGTTCATGCGTTTCAAGATGCCCGGGGGGAACCACCTGGTCCCCGGTCCGTCGGGCCGGGAGTCGCTGTCACCGGTGCTCGGCAGTGCGCTCCCCACGGCGACCGGACTCGCCCTGGCGCCACTCGCACTCGGGCAACTTCCTCCCGAGACGACGGCCACCAAGGCGGCCATCGAGAGCGAGCTCACCCGCTGGCGCGTCGCCTACGTGGTGGCCAGTCCGGCCACCGCGGTGAACCCGGTCCAGGCGACGGCGTTCCTCACCTGGCTGCTCGGGCCCCCGACGTCCGAGTCGGGCGGCGGCATGCTCTGGCGTCTGCGCTGAGGGAGCGGCAGAAGATCAGAGCTGTCCCCGGCGGGCGAGGAACTCCAGGGCGGCCATGGCTCCAGCGTGTCCGCCAAGCCCGCTGACGGCGCCGCCGCGCCGCACACCGGAGCCGCACAGGAACAGGTTGGCGATGTCCGTCTCGCTGCCCCAGCGACCGACGTCGGCGTCGTCCTCGGCCCAGGGCCACTGCAGGTCGCCGTGGAAGATGTTGCCCCGTGGCATGGCGAGCTCGGCCTCCACGTCGAGGGGCGTGTGCACCTCCACGCACGGGCGCCCGTCGGGCATGGGCAGGAGCACGTCGTCGAGCGGTTCGGCGAGCACCGACTGCAGGGCGCGCAGACAGACGGCGCCCGCCTGCTCCCGGCTCGTGCCGTGATTCGCCTCGAACAACCGGGCCGGCGTGTGCAAGGCGAACAGGCTCAGGGTGTGGGCGCCGCTGCCGCGCAGCTCGGGCCCGAGGATGGTCGGATCGGTGAGCGAGTGGCAGTAGACCTCGCACGGGATGGGGTCAGGCAGGCGACCGCCGCCGGCGTCCGCGTAGGCGGCGTCGAGCTCGCTGTGGCGCTCGTGCACGTGCAGCGTCCCTGCGAACGCCACCTCCGGCGCTACCCCGCTCGACAGCCGCGGCAGGCGGCGCACGACCATGTTGACCTTCACCTGTGCCCCGTCTGCGGTCGTCCCCGACGTGGCCCGCCCGAGCAGGCCGTCGAGCACCGCCGGCGCCGCGCCGCACAACACGACGTCGGATTCGACGCGGGAGCCGTCCGCCGTCGTGACGAGCCCGCGCCGCCCGTCGGCCTCGACCGAAACGACCTCGGCGCCGGTCACCATCCGCACGCCGGCAGCTCTGGCCGCGTCCGCCAGCGCGTCGCGGACCGCCCCCATCCCGCGGACGGGGACGTTCCACTCTCCGGTGCCGTTGCCGATCACGTGGTACAGGAAGCAGCGGTTCTGGCGCAGCGACGGTTCCTCGGAGTGGGCGAGCGTGCCGATGAGTCCGTCGGTGAGGAGCACCCCTCGGACGAGGTCGGAGGCGAAGCGCTCCCGTAGCGACGCGCCGAGCGGACGCTCGGCGATGAGCTCCCACGACTGCGGACCGAGGGCAGCGGCGAAGTCCGCCGCCGGACGGAGTGGTTGCAGCAACGTCGGGGCCACCACTCCGGCAACGGCCCGCATCTGCGCCTGCCAAAGGGTGAAGGCGGGGAGGTCGGCGGCCGCCCCGACCGCTTCGAACGACCGGCGCGTGCGCGTCGCGTCGTCCTCGACCACGAGCGCCTCCGGGCCGTCCGGGGTGCACGAGGCGACCGGGCGGCGGCGCAACTCGACGGCCGCGCCGAGCTGGGCCAGGAGGACGTCGGGCAGCAACGACACCAGATAGGCGAAACGCGAGATCTGCACGTCGACGCCGGGGAAGGGCCGGCCCGACACCGCCGCGCCACCCGGCTCGTCCCGCCGCTCCAGGACGGTGACGTCGCAGCCGGCACGCCCGAGCAGTGCGGCCGCCACCAGCGCGTTGTGGCCGCCGCCCACGATCACGACGTCAGGCACCCGGGTCAAGATAGGGCATGGACCTGCTCCAGGGACTGGCCACCACCCGTGCCATCCGGCGCTACCGCGACCAACCGGTGACCGACGAGGAGCTCGCCACCGTGCTCTTCGCCGCCACCCGGGCACCGTCGGGTTCGAACCGCCAACCGTTCCGCTTCGTCGTGCTGCGCGATGGGCCCCGGGCGGCAGAGGCGCGTCGCGTCCTCGGCGAGGCGGCGCGTCGGATGTGGTCGTTCAAACGCGAGGCCGACCGCTACGACGAGGGATCGGGGGACGACCCCCCGTCGCCCAAAGCCCGGCTGGCCCGCACCCTGGAGCACTACTTCGGACATCTGGACGACGCGCCGGTCATCGTCCTCGGCTGCCTGCGCCGGTACCGCGACGCCAGTCCCTACGAGGGCGCCTCGATCTATCCCGCCTGCCAGAACCTGCTGCTGGCGGCCCGGGCCGTGGGGCTCGGCGGTGTGCTCACCCAGGTCCACCTGCTGGCCCACGAGGAGCTGCGTGCCGTGCTCGCCATCCCCGACGACGTGGCCGTGCACGCCACCATCACACTCGGACATCCCGCCGGCAGGCACGGGCCCGTGCGCCGGCGTCCGCTCGCCGAGCTCGTCTTCGAGGACCACTGGGAGGGCCCGGCCGCGTGGGCCGTCGACCCGGAGGGCACGGCCTTCACCGCGGCGGGGCCGCCGGCGACGGCCTGAGATCAGATCCCGTGGCGGGCGGCGTACTCGGGTGAAGCGAGCAGCTCGGCGATCACCGTCTGGTCGGGGGCACCCGAGGCCAGTTGGTTCCCGTAGGTGACGAGCCCGCCGGGATCGGCCGGCCGGCCCAGGTAGCGCTCGTAGAAGGCGTTCACCAGATCGGCCCGGTACTCGGCCGAGTGCACGACGGCCGACACGGCCGCGGCGTCGTTCGTCATCGAGGCACTGAGGATGAGCATGGTCGCGAGCCCACCGGGATCCGGCGCCCGTCCCAGGAGATCCTGATACAGCGCGTCGACGAACACCGTCGCCGGGTTGTGGTGGCCGGCGTACTCCTCCGAGCCGCAGATGCCGACGACGAGGTCTTCGTCGGTGGCACCGCGGGCGATCGCTGCGAGCCAGGTGGCCATGCCCGAGGGATCGACGGCCCGGCCCAGGAACCGTTCGTAGTCGGCGCTCACGAGGTCCATGTGCCACTCGGCGCTGTGCAGCAGGTCGACTGCGACGGCCGTGCGGCCGGCACCGGCCATGAGCAAGCCGTTCCAGGTGGCGTAGCCGGACTGGTCGAGGGCACGACCGAACAGGTCCTGGTACACGGCGCACAGCCAGGCCACGTCGCCGCTCGTGACCGCGCACGCCGGCACCACCGGCAGCACCGGCGGGTTCGGAGGCGGGGGATTCGCGGGCACGGTGGGCGTCGGCGCCATCGGGGTCGCCGTGCACGGGGCGGAGGCCGTCTGCTGACCGAGGTAACCCACCGCCACCACCTCGTAGGTGTAGGTGACGCCGTTCGTGACCGTGTTGTCGGTGAAGGTGGTGGCGGCCCCCGGCAGCGGGGTGAGCACCGGGACAGGTGCGTCGGCGGTGGAGCGCTGCACAACGAAGCTCACGTCGGGCGTGGGACCGACGGGCGCCGTCCAGCTCAAGTCCACCACCGAGTCGCCGGCGGTGGCGGTGCACACGGGGGCGGCGGGCAGCGGCGGCGGAGGCGCCCCGATCACCGGCTCGAAGGCGCCCGCCGCGCACGTCGTCATGCCGGGCTGCGGTCGCGCCGTGCCCACCTCGTCGGTAGCCGGACAGGACGCGGCGGGCACCAGTCCGGCGGCCACGCTCGAGATCGGGATGGGCAGCACCGGAAGCCCGCTCGGCTGCTTGACGGTCACCGCTTGCAGGCCGATGGCGGCGTCGGTCACGTCCGCGCCCGGTCCGGCCACGTAGCAGCTGCCGTCGTCGGTGACGTTGCCGCCGTTGTCGGCGATGGCGGCCCCGCCGGCGAGCGCGCAGTTGTCCGGGCTGTTGTCCGCCGGCGACGAGCCGTTCCCGGCGAGGATGTCGCCTGTGAGCGCCACCGGCGAGGGCGAGCTGTCGTAGATGGCCCCGCCGTCGGTGCCGGCGGTGTTGGCCGACAGGGTGTCGAAGCTGAGCGTGTCGTGTCCGGTGGGATCGACCCAGAGCGCGCCACCCAGCTGTGTCGCACTGTTCGACACGAAGGTCACATTCGTGAATGTGGCCGTCCCACCGTCCTCGACGGCGCCGCCGTTCGCCGTGGTCGCCGAGTTGTTCTCGAAGGTCGAGCGCGCCACGACAAGCGTGCCGTTCGAGAAGATGGCTCCTCCGTAGCCGGCGGTGTTCCCCTTGAAGACACTGTCCGAGATGGTGAGCGTGCCCGTGCCGACGTTCTGGATGGCGGCCCCGCTTCCGCCGAATGACGCGTTCTGCATGGTGACGCCCGAGATGGACACCGGTCCGTTGTTGCCGTTGATCGACAGGAGCTCCCCGCTCGACCCGGGACCGGTATAGGTACCGTCGAGGATCGTCTGCTGGGGTCCGTTCCCCTCGATCGTGAGCGGCACGTCGTTGCCGTTGTTCAGCGTCAGGGACGGGCTGAACTTGGCGCCGAGTCCGAACGTGCCCACCACCGCGAAATCGATGGTGTCCACGCTCCCCGAAGGGTCGAGGTCGTACTGGTTGACGGCGTTGCTCAGGGTGCAGGTCCCACCGGGCACCGGATTGGCGCAGTCCCCGGTGCCGCCGAGCGTCCCCGACAGCGAATTCACGACGTAGGTGTGGTCGGTGGTGGCTGATGCCGGCGTCTCGAACGACAGCTCCACGACACCCACGGCCGGCGCGCCCAGGAGGATCGCTCCCGACAGTCGCGTGATGTGCATTCGTCTGTTGCGGCCGGCGAGCGGCGCCGCACCGGAGGTGCCGCCGTCCACCACGGAGTTGCTCATTCCCCACCACCCCACTTCTGGGCCCTGTGCTGGACGATAGCCTTCGCCGAGTGGCGCGGCAGGGGAAACGCGATCGTCCGGAACCGCTCGTGCCCCGCGCGCGCAGCGAGTTCGTGGCCACCATCGCGGAGGACGCGATGCTCCCGTGGGAGAGCCAGGTCGGGCAGTACCCGGCCGACGGCCCGCCCGGCATCTCCTATTGCAGAGGCCGCGTCACCGACGACTACTTCGTCGACTGCCTCCTCTACCGCGACGAGGACGGCAGGCTCATCGGCATCCTCAACCACTACCCGACCGACTTCCCGCCGCTGCAGCGCAAGGGCACGGCCAACGTGTGGGTGCATCCGGACCACCGCCGCCAGGGCGTCGCCAGCGCACTCGGCTTCGAGAAGGTGAAGCGGTGGGGCACGGCCCCGCCCGACCAGGACCGGACGCCGGACGGGGCGGCCATGGCCAACGCGGTCGGACACAAGATCTTCACGATCATGAGCTACTGGCGCTGAGAGCGGCGTGCCACGATCGGCATCGTGAACAGCTCCGACCGCCGGTGCGTGGTGCTCCAGCACCTGCCGGCCGAAGGTCCGTACGCCATCGCCACCGCGCTCGGCGGCGCCGGTGTGCCCGCCGACGTGCTCCATCTGTACGACGGAGCCGCCGTGCCGGGCGACGCGGCGACGCTGGCCGGCCTGGTCGTCATGGGTGGATCGATGGCGGCGTACTCGGACGAGGACTTCCCCACCCGTCGGGCCGAGTTGCAGCTGTTGGAGGCCGCGCTCGAAGAGGGGGTGCCCGTCCTCGGGGTGTGCCTCGGGGCCCAGCTGCTCGTGCAGGCGGCCGGAGGCCGGGTCTACAAGGGCGGCGCCGGCCCCGAGATCGGGTGGGGACCCGTCCGCTTCCTCCCCGAGGCGGCCGACGACGAGCTCCTCGGCGACGTGCCCGGTTCCGCCACGGTCCTCCACTGGCACGGCGACACCTTCGACGCTCCGAGGGGCGCCGCCCTACTGGCGAGCAGCGACCGCTACCCCAATCAGGCGGTGCGGATCGGGGAGGCGGCGTGGGGGCTGCAGTTCCACCTCGAGGTGGACGACGCGGCCGTGGCCGCCTTCCTCGAGGACTTCGGCGACGACGCGCTCACCGCCGGGGTGTCACCGTCGGACATCGGCGACGCGGCCGACGACATGCTCGCCGCGCTGGCACCTTTGCAGAAGTCGGTGCTCGGACGCTTCGCCCGGCTTGTGGTCGCCCGCTCGCGGTCGCTCGTCGACTGACCTTTCGGACCGGTTCCTTCCGGACCGTTCAGAGCAGGCGGTCGAGGAGGGCGTCGAGCCCGACGGAGAAGGCGGCGTCGAGGTCGGGCAGCGCGGAGAGCGTTTCCACCAGCTCGGGGTCGTCGAGCTTGCCCTCCCACGCCTGGACGTCGACGACGTCGTCGGACGGGCTGCGGTCCACGGCCCGGGCCAGCACCACCGACGACACCACGTGGCACTGGAGCATCTGTACGACGGTGCCGGCACGGCGCCCGGTGATGCCGAGGCGGGCCAGCTCCTGGGCCACGGCCACCTGCACGGGCTGGAACATTCGCCGGGTGAGGCCGCGCTGGTCGGCCAGGGCGATCAGATGGGGCCGGGCGAGCAGGCGCTGCCGGAGCTCGGCGGCCAGCCCGGCGATGCGGGCGCGCGGCGCCCGCCCGACGGGGTGGACATCGCCCATCTCGACGAGCAGGCGCTCCACGAGCAGGTCCACCAGCGCGTCGCGGTTGCCCACGTGCCAGTAGATGGCGGTGACAGCGGTGCCGAGCTCCTCGGCAAGCCGGCGCATGGTGAGCCCGGCGGCGCCGTCGCGTTCGACCAGCCGCAGCGCTGCCTCCACCACGTCGTCGCTCGTGAGCCCGGGGGCGGCCGCCGCCCTTGACGCCTGTGCCATCCCTCCCTACTGTAATGGCGTTACAGACGTAACGCCGTTACATGACCGGCCGGGAGGGTGGGTGGAGCGGAGCGATCGGTACCTCCTCGTCTCGGCCGACTGCCACGGCGGCGGGGGGCTCCTCGACTACAAGCCGTACCTGCCGGCGCGCTACCACGACGACTTCGACGCCTGGGCCGCCACCTACGAGATCCCCTACGAGGACCTCAAAGGACCGGAGGCCGACCGGAACTGGGACAGCGACAAGCGACTGGGCGAGCTCGAGGCCGACGGTGTCGTGGCCGAGGTGATCTTCCCCAACACCGTGCCCCCCTTCTTCCCGAAGGCCTCGCTCACCGAGCAGCCCCCGGCGGCCAACGCCGGCGACCTCGCGGCGCGCTGGGCCGGGCTGCAGGCCCACAACCGCTGGCTGGCCGACTTCTGTGCACTCGCGCCCGGGCGGCGGGCGGGCATCTGCCAGGTGATGCTGCACGACATCGACGTCGCGGTGGCCGAGATCCGCTGGGCCAAGGAGGCCGGGCTCACCGGCGGTGTGCTGCTGCCCGGCGCCCCCCCGGGGTCGGGGCTCCCCCCGCTGTACGACCCGACGTACTACGAGCCGCTGTGGCGGGTGTGCGAGGAGCTCGCCATGCCCGTCAACCACCACAGCGGATCGGCCGCGCCGCCCGCCGGGGAAGCGGCGGAGGACAAGGTGGTACTGCTCCTCGAGGTGACGTGGTGGGCTCACCGTGCCTTCACCCACCTGCTCGTGTCGGGCGTCTTCGAGCGTTACCCGGACCTGCATCTCGTGCTCACGGAACAGGGCACGGCCTGGCTGCCCGAGGAGCTCATGCGCCTCGACTACTTCTTCGACCGCATGAGCGGGGCGACCGCGTCCCAGGAGCTCGAATGGGGTCGTGAGGTGACGGCCCGCCTGAGCCTGCGGCCGAGCGAGTACTGGGCACGGCAGTGCCACGTGGGCTCGTCGTTCATCCGGCCCCCCGAGGTCGAGCTCCGCCACGTGGTGGGCGTGCCCCGCATCATGTGGGGCAACGACTACCCCCACAAGGAGGGGAGCTTCCCTTTCACCCGTGAGCACCTGCGGGCGAGCTTCGCCGGGGTGCCGCCCGACGAGGTGGCGGCCATGGTGGGGCTCAACGCCGCCGCCCTCTACGGCTTCGACGTCGACGCATTGCGGCCGATCGCCGAACGCGTCGGGCCCACCGTGGCCGACGTGGACGACCCCCTGCCGCTCGCCTCGCTCCCGCCCGAGGCGGAGAAGTGCCCGGCCCTGGTGGGCTTCGGAAGGAGGAGCACATGACCCGTGTCCGCTACGGCGCCCGCTCGCTCGACGAGCTCGCCAACCGCGAGGTGCAGGCCACCTCGGTCGACACCTGGGCCACCACCCTCGTGGCGACCTACGAGACCGATCCCGACGCGATCGCCGCCGTGCTGCCGCCTCCGCTGCGGCCGCCGGCCGAGCCACTCGTGCGGGTGACAGTGGCGACGGTCGACGTCGGGCGCGGCTACGGCGTCTTCGGCGCCGGCACCTTCGCCGTGCACGCCCGCCACGACGACGTGGAGGGCGACTACGCCCTCGTCATGCCGATGACCACCGAGCAGGCCGTCATCGGCGGGCGGGAGACCTTCGGCGAGCCCAAGAAACTGGCCGACATCGTCCTCGACCGCGACGGCGGGTCTGTGCGCGGCGCCTTCACCCGCATGGGGACGACCTTCCTCGAGATCGCCGGCCGCGTCGCCGAGGAGGTCGAAGCGTCGCCCGAGCGCACCCGGACGAGCTTCTACCTGAAGTTCCTCCCGTCGCCCACGGGCAAGGGCTTCGACGGCGACCCGATGCTCGTCCACGTGAAGCGGCGCGAGCGCACCCGCCAGCAGTGGCGCGTGGAGGGTGAGGTGATCCTGCGCGAGTCGCGCTTCGACCCGGTGGTCGACCTGCCGGTGCGGGCGCTGCGCAGCATCGAGCTGGCCGAGCGCTCGAGCCTGCAGACCGGCGAGGTGGTGGCGAGCCTTCCGGCGGACTGGGTGGCGCCCTATGCCCACCAGCGCTACGACGACCTGTCGCCCGTGGGAGCCGACTGAGCCATGCAGCGCCTCGAGGGACGCGTGGCCGTTGTCACCGGCGGCGCCGGCGGGATCGGCGCCGCGCTCGGGTCGGCCTTCGGGCGCGAGGGCATGCACGTGGTGCTGGCGGACGTGGGCAAGGAGAAGCTCGACTCGGCGGTGGAGCAGCTGCGGGCCGAGGGCACCGACTCCATCGGCGTCGTCACCGACGTGAGCGACCTGGCCTCGGTGGAGGCGCTGCGCGACGCGACGGTGCGCCAGTTCGGGGCCGTGCACGTCGTGTGCAACAACGCCGGGATCGGCGCCGGGGCCGAAGGCGCTCTGTGGGAGCACGAGCAGCGCGACTGGGAATGGGCCATCGCCGTCAACGTGTGGGGGGTCATCAACGGCATCTCGGCTTTCGTGCCCACCCTCCTCGCCCAGGGCGACGAAGGACACGTGGTGAACACCTCGTCGGGAAACGGCGGCATCGCCCC
>DASRBM010000317.1:0-5574 GCA_035653635.1 Acidimicrobiales bacterium
TCAAGCTGACCGAGATCACCCCCGCGGCCCTGGTCGAGGACTTCGGCGTCGATCCCATCCGCTATTACCTGCTCCGCGACACACCGCTCGGGACCGACGGCGACTTCTCCTACGAGGGCATCACGTCGCGCTACAACGCCGATCTCGCCAACAACCTCGGCAACCTCGTGGCCCGGGTGGCCACCGTCGTCGGTTCGAAGTGCGCCGGTGTCGGGCCCGCGCCCGATCCGTCGAGCCGGCTCGCCGTCGTGGCCGACACGGTGGTGCCCCGCGCCTCGGAGGCATGGGCGCGTTTCGCACCGCACGACGCGCTCGAGGCCACGTGGCAGCTGATCCGTGAGACCAACGCCGAGCTCGAGGCGACCGAACCGTGGAAGGCGGATCCCGGCCCAGCCGTGGACGCAGTGCTGGGCAGCGCGCTCGAGGTGCTGCGCATCGTCGCCGTCCTCGCCTCGCCCGCCATGCCCGACACCTGCGCGGAGATCTGGCGCCGTATCGGTCTCGCGGGCCGGCCAGACGACCTGCGGGTGCCGGCCGACGTCGCCTGGGGCGGCTACGGCGGCGGCCATACGGTGGAGAAGGGCGCGCCGCTGTTCCCCCGTCGCAAGGTCTGACCGCCGTGACGACGGAGGGGCCGGGCCCGGTCTGGGTCGACTCGCACTGCCACGTGCAGCGCACGTACCTTCCCGACGGATCCGACGACCTTTCCGTGCTGTCGGATGCGGCCGCCGCCGGCGTCGAGTCCGTCGTGTGCGTCGGCACCGACGCCACCACATCGGCGGAGGCGCTCGCCTTCGTCGACCACGCCAATCGCTCGGGGTCACCCGTCCGCACCTTCGCCACCGTGGGACTGCACCCGCACGACGCTTCCAACGGACTCGACGACGTGGCGGACCTCCTCGAGCGAATACGTGGCGCCACGACGTCGGACGGAGCGACGGTCGTAGCGGTGGGGGAGTGCGGCCTCGACTACCACTACGACCATTCGCCACGCGACGTGCAGCGCGACGTTTTCGCCGCGCAGCTCGAGCTGGCCAAGGCACACGATCTGGCGGTGGTGGTGCACACGCGGCAGGCCTGGGAGGACACGGTCGACATCCTCCGCTCCGGCGCGCCGGAGCGCATCGTCATCCACTGCTTTACGGGTGGACCGGACGAGGTGCGCGCGTGCCTCGCGCTCGGTGCGTACGTCTCCTTCAGTGGCATCGTCACCTTCGCCAATGCCCGCGACGTCCGCGAGGCGGCCGCCATCTGTCCCCCGGAACGGCTGCTCGTCGAGACGGACGCACCGTTCCTCGCACCGGTCCCGCACCGGGGGGAGACGAACCGGCCCTCGTGGGTGTCGGTGGTGGGAGAAGCGGTGGCAGCCGTAAAGGGCTGTTCGCCTGTGGAAATCGCCGATTCGAGCCGCGCCGCCACGTATCGGGTTTTCGGCCTCGAATGAGGCCACGAGGTGACGATCCGCGCGAAAGACCAGGAAAGCCGTGTTCCGGTCCGACGGGCGGATGCGCTGTGGCCGAAGACGGTGTGGCAGGCGCGTCACGTCTTGTAGCAACACATCTCGCGCGCACGTTGCCACCGTTGTCCTGGCGTGGAGATGCGCCGTATCGGCGCCGCCCGCGGCCGCGTGCACGGCGCGTCGCGTCGGGTTTGCCGACGCGCACGGCCCCGCATAGCGTCGCCGTCGATCCCGACGCAGTCGAGTTCCTGTCCGCAGAGGAAGGGTGGAGTTCTGAGGACGAACAGCGCCGGGGGGCTGCGGCCGTTGGTGCGGTTGGGCTGTGTCCTTTCCGTGCTCGTGCTGCCGCTCCTCCTGCTCGTCACACCAGGAGTCGCGTCGTCGCACGCATCGCGTGCGACGAAGAGCGCGACCTCGGCGCGCGCATTGGTGCGGGCGACCGACGCCGCGACCACGTCGTCGGCGCCCTCGACGCCCTCGGCCACGGCTCTCGTCACGCCGTCATGGGTGCTCGTGGCGGCCGCCGCGTATCAGGCGCTCCCGACGCCCACGACCACGACGACGACCGCGCCGCATCCGACCACCACCACGGTGCCCGTGCGCGTGGCGCCGGTCACCACCACGACGGTGGCGCGGACGACCACCACCACGGCGGCGCCCGCCACGGCTGCCTCGGGTTCCGGCCACAGCGAGACGGGCCAGGCCTCGTGGTACCAGGCGCCGGCGGGGACGTGCGCCACCCCGAACATCCCCTTCGGCACCGTGATCACCGTCACCGACCTCGCCACCGGTGCCTCCGTGACCTGCACCATGGACGACCGCCAGAGCCCGAGCACGGGCCGGGTCATCGACCTGTCGGAGGCGACGTTCGCCCAGCTGGCCAACCCGTCGCAGGGTGTCATCGAGGTCCGTCTGACCTGGTGACGCCCGGGTCCGGCCCGGCGCGGAGCCGGCCGTGACGCTGAGCCGGGCGGCGATCCACGCGCTGCTCGCCGACCACGGGTTGCGGCCCAGCCGGGCGCTCGGCCAGAACTTCGTCGCCGACGCCAACACCGTGCGCCGCATCGCTCGGCTCGCCGATCTCCGTCCCGGGTCGCCGGTGGTGGAGATCGGGGCCGGGTTCGGTTCGCTCACCCTCGCGCTGGCCGAGACCGGTGCTCGTGTGCTCGCCGTCGAGAAGGACCGCCGCCTCGTGCCCGTCCTGCGCGAACAGGTCGCCGGACTCGACGTCGAGGTGCTCGAAGGTGACGCACTGGCCCTCGACCTCCGGCGCGCACTGTCCGCCCGGGCCGGTGGCGCCTCGTGGACGCTCGTGGCCAACCTTCCCTACAACGTGGCGGTGCCCGTCGTCGCTGACGTGCTCGACGACGTGCCGCTCGTCGGTCGGCTCCTCGTCATGGTGCAACGCGAGGTGGGCGAGCGCCTGGCCGCGGGGCCCGGCACCGACGCATACGGCGCCGTCTCGGTGAAGGTCGCCTACCACGCCGTGGCCAAGGTCGTTGGCCGCGTCCCGTCCACCGTCTTCGTGCCCCAGCCGAAGGTCGAGTCGGCGCTCGTGGCCATCGACCGACGCGACAGACCGGCGGTGGACCCGGCGGTCGTCGGGCCCGACCGGCTCTTCGAGGTGGTGCGCGCCGGATTCGCGCAGCGGCGCAAGATGCTTCGGCGCGCCCTGCAGGGCGTGGTCGACGCCGCTGCGTTCGATGCAGCCGGGATCGATCCCTCGACACGCGCCGAGCAGCTGTCGGTGGAGCAGTGGGGGAGACTGGCCGCATGGGGCGGAGCGCGGTCGTGACGAGGCACCGGCGGTGAGCGCGCCCGGCCCGTTGCCGGCCGTGGTGGAGGCGCCGGCCAAGCTCACGCTGTCGTTGCGGGTGACCGGCGTCCGTGGCGACGGCTACCACGAGCTCGACGCCGAGATGGTGAGCCTCGACCTCGCCGACGTCATCGAGCTCGACGCCGGCTCGGGCCTGACGATCGTCGACGAGACGCCCGGCGGCCTCGGTCTCGGCGACCTGGGGGCCGACGACGACAACCTCGTGGCCCGTGCCGCCCGGGCGCTCGGGCTCGGGTTCGCGGCACGGCTGCGCAAACGGATCCCGGCCGGTGCCGGCCTCGGTGGCGGCTCGAGCGATGCCGCTGCCGTCTTGCGATGGGCCGGATGCCGGGACCTCACGCTGGCGGCGCGTCTGGGCGCCGACGTGCCCTTCTGTGTCGCCGGCGGTCGAGCCCGGGTCCGCGGCATCGGCGAGCAGGTGACGCCACTGCCGGTGGAGGACCGGCGGTTCGCGCTCCTGCTCGCCCCCTTCGGGGTCGACACGGCCTCCGTCTACCGGGCATGGGACGACGGGCACCGGACGGTCGACGCCGCGTCGGTCAACGACCTCGAGGGGGCCGCGCTGGCGGTGGAGCCGCGGCTCGGGCGCTGGCGGGCGGCGCTCGCGCGTATGACCGGTCGCCCGGCGATGCTCGCCGGCAGCGGGGCCACGTGGTTCGTCGAGCTGTCCCCGGACGACCCGCCGGTGGCCACCACGCCCGTCGAGGTGGACGGCCAGTACGGCGTCCTCATCGAGGCGAGGACGCGACCCGCGGAGGCGGAGGATTAGGAGCTGCTCACCGTGCGGACGAGGGGCTCGAGCCCCTCGGACCGGACTACTTGCCGGCGGCGCGACGCTGCCAGCGCGTCGCCTTCAGCATCTTCTTGTGCTTCTTCTTCCGCATGCGCTTGCGGCGCTTTTTGATGAGCGATCCCATGACTCCGGTCGAGGTTAGTGGGCGAGCCCAACGCCGTGCCAAGCGAGCGACGCGCTCCTCGTGCCGAGATACCCTGACCTGCGTCTATGCACAGGATCTCCGCCATCGACCACGTACAGCTGGCCATGCCGCCTGGCGCCGAGGAGGAGGCCGCCCGCTTCTACCGTGACGTGCTCGGCCTGGAGCGCCTGCCCAAGCCGCCGGCGCTGGCGGTCCGGGGCGGGTGCTGGTTCTCGAACGGGGAGGTGACGCTCCACCTCGGCGTGGAGGAGGGGTTCGTCCCCGCCCGCAAGGCCCACCCGGCTCTCCGGGTCGAGGGCCTCGACCACCTCGTCGCCCGACTCGCCGGCGCGTCGCACGCGGTGCGCTTCGACGACGAGCTGCCCGAGGTCCGGCGCTGTTACGTGGACGATCCGTTCGGCAACAGGATCGAGTTGATCGACGCGTCGGGCCCGTCGGGGCGGTGAGCCGCCCGGACCCCGGCGCCGGTCCCGGGGTCTACGGTGGAAGGAGCCGCACGGCCGGTGGCGGGTAGTTCAATCGGCAGAACGCCGGCCTTTGGAGCCGGATGTTGAAGGTTCGAGTCCTTCCCCGCCAGCCATTTCGGCGAGCGCCGACGTCCACGGCGCACCCGGTGCGGTCGCCCCCGAGGAGACCCCGGGACGGCTCCCCTCCGATCAGTCGAGCTGCTGGATGCGGACCAGGTTGCCGGCCGGATCGCGGAAGGCGCAGTCGCGGATGCCATAGGGCTGCTGGGTCGGTTCCTGCACCACCTCGGCTCCGCCCGCCTGGACCTTGTCGAACGCGGCGTCGAGATCCTTCGTGGCGAGGAGGATCCACCCGTAGGTGCCCTTCGCCATCATCTCGGAGATCGTGCGTCGTTCGTCCTCGGTGATCCCGGGATCGACCGCCGGCGGTGCCAGGAGGATGCAGGTGTCGGGCTGGTTCGGCGGCCCGACCGTCACCCACCGCATCTTGCCGGAGCCGACGTCGGTCCGGACCTCGAAGCCGAGGACGTCGCGGTAGAAGGCCACCGAGGTGTCGGGGTCGTCGTGGGGGAGCACGCTGGTGTGGATGGTGATGTCCATGCCGGTCATGCTAAGAGCGGCTCTCCCGGCGAGGCTTCTCGATTCCTGACGGGTCTCGTGACCTGTTTGGCGACACAGGAGGGGAGACCGCCACCGCCTTCGGCCGCCAGCCGCCGGTAGGCGCTCGGTGCCATGCCGACCAACTCGGCGAACCGGGTGCTGAAGGTGCCGAGCGAGGAGCACCCGACGGCGAAGCAGGCTTCGGTCACGGTGGTGTCGCCACGTCGCAGCAGCGCCATGGCGCGCTCGATGCGCCGCGTCATGAGGTAGCTG
>DASRBM010000318.1:0-4150 GCA_035653635.1 Acidimicrobiales bacterium
GAGGGCCTGGGTCAGGTTGACGAAGAAAGGCTTGTCGAAGGGGGCGTCGCCGGACTGCGGGGGAGCGGGCACCCAGTGGTCGACCAGGCACAGCGTGCCGTTGTAGATGAACTCGATCGTGCCCGGCGTCCACTCGACGACGTAGTCGTTGAACTTCCCGACGGCGATGGCGCACGTGTGCGAGGTCGTGGTGTTCGTGTTCGTGGCCGGATTCGTCCCGACGTACTGGTAATGCAGGTTGGGTACGGCGTACTGGTCGGCGTTGCTGTAGACCTCGGCGATGTCGATCTCACCGTTCTGTGGCACCGCCGCGATCGGGTTCAGTGAGGTCGGGTACAGCCACAACGACGACTGCAGGCCCTGCACGCTGGTGCTCGGCACCTTGGCGTCGATCTCGAAGCGGCCGTAGGCCTGGTCGAAGAGCTGGTAGGTGGTGAGGTACCCGCTCGTCTCCTGGGTGACGAAGCTCTGTGCCGGGTCGGGCTCCTGGCAGACGAAGGGTTGGGGCTCCATACGGGCGGTCAGGCTCAGATAGCCGTTTCCGACGGAGATGTTGTCGGGCCGGTCCACGAAGCAGGCCGTGTACCCGGAGGTGAAACCGGACTTGGCCGTGGTGACCGGTTGCCACTGCCGATGGTCGTAATCGGTGCCGGTGAACTCGCTGTCGAAGGTGCAGACCCAGGTCGTGCCGTCGGCCTGCAGCAGCGGCTGGCCGCCGCAGTCGTTCACCGTCGCCGGCTGTGGTGTCACCGACGGCGGGTGGAGAGGCGTCGCCGCGATCGTTTGGTGCACACCGGATGCAGAGGAGATCACCCCCGAGATGGCGCCCGTGGCCGTGCCCGACGGGGCCGGCGCATGCGACGTGGCGACGGTGGTGCTCGTCGCGCTCAGTGTGCCGGCGGCGTCGCCGGGCGACGAAGCCGGTATGCCGCCGGCGCCACCGGTGCGGAGATGGCCCCCGCCGGCGGCTTCCCCGGGGAAGGACGTGCCGCACGCGGCCGACAGCAGGCCGAGGCACGCGCAGCCGAGCGCACAGAGGCAGGCAAGCGCCGGGGCGCGACGGTGAGACCCCTTCGAGCCGCGCCACCACATGGGACAGAGCATATGGCCGACGTGCTCCCCTGCCCAGTGGCGACGGCGGGGGCGGTCAGCCTGTCGAAGCCGTCCCGGCCGTGCCGCCGGACCCCGACGGGCTCGATGCGGTGTTGCCCGAGCCACCCGTCGAGCTCCCACCCGTCGGCGTCGTGGTGGTCGTCGTGGACGTGGTCGTCGTGGTGTCGGCGGTGGTGGACGTGGTGGAAGACGTGGGCAGCGTCGTCGTGGTGGTCGGCGCCACCGGTGCCGTGGTCGCCGGCGCCGAGGTGGTGGCGGCGGTGACGGCGGCGGGAACCGTGGTCGGCGTGCCCGCGACCGCCGTCGGCGGCGCGGTCGTCGCCGGTGCGGCGGTGGTCCCCGATGACGGCGTCGACGCAGGCGACGGCTTGTGCCCGAGCGACAAGCCCTGGGCCAGCGCGGCGACGGCGATGGCCGCCAGCACCACGACGGCCGCGGCCGTGGTGAGGAGGACGTGCCGGCGGTGGCGGGGGCGGGTCGGGGTGACGCGCCCGGCGACCACCGTGCGGCCCGGCTGGCCGGGCACCAGCCGGGAGGTGAGCGGGGCACCGGCTGCGCCGGCGAGGATTCCGGTGGCGGTGGGACGCTCCACGTCGAGCGGGCCCGTCACCAGGAGGTCGGTGCGGTCGTCGTGTGCTGCATGGAGCGCCTCGCCCGTGCGCGCCTGTTCGGCCACGTCGCGGTAGCGGTCGAGCGAGGCCTGCAGGAGCTCGCCATGCCACGGCGCGTCCCCGGCCACCGCCCCGACGACCTCGGTCAGCCCCTCGAGATCGGTTCCCTCTGTATGGGCCGCCACCCGGCCCCCGGTCGTGAGGGGCCAGGGCGACAGCAGGACACGGCCGGACTCGTCGAGCCCGATCGACTCGCTCCGGAGCCCGATCCGTTCGATCCCGGCCCCGTGGACCAGCGCGAGCGCTCCGGCGACGGCGAGGCAGATGCGTTCCTGCCAGGTCCGCCCCGGTGTCGGACCGCCGAGCACGTCCGACAGGACGACCGCCGGCCGTTCCACGACGACGAGCGTGCGGGCCTCGTCGTCGTGGAAGTCGAACACGCGCACCACGGGCGCCACGGCCCGGGAGACGGTGCGCGCTTCGGCCAGCAGTTCGTCACGATCGGCGCGCGACCCACGGTGCACGAGGGCCACGATGCGCCGTCGCAGCACCTGGTCCCGGCCGGCGAACACCTCGAGCCGGCCGGCACGGGCCAGGCGGGCCTGCAACTCGTAGCGCGTGACCGGGACGGCGCCGCGCTCGTCCGGAGGCAACGCGGACATGGTTCTGCGGTCGTCCCGAGGCGCTAGGACCCGAGGCGCTAGGAGCGGATCTCGGTCTCGCGGTAGTTCGATCCGCCCGCCGGGCCGGCGTAGCCCGGACCACGGTCGACGATGGTCCGCTCCCGGTAGCGGCCGCCTCCGAATCCACCCCAGCTGCTCCAGAAGAAGAGCGACAGCACGAAGCCGACGGCGCCGACGATCATGAGGATGACGCCGATGGTGTGGAGATTGACCGAAGTCGACGACACGGAGACAGCGAACCGGAGAACGGCTCCGATGGCAAAGATCACGATGCTGGTACCGACACCCATTTTCCCGCTCCTTTGCGTTCGTGAGCGTCGGTTCACCTGCCCGTCCGGGGGGTCCGGCAAACTTCGGCACAACGGCCGAGGAGCGGTTTGCCCTTGTCCGGGGCAGGAAAGACCCGCGAGGGCAACCGCCGCTGCGGTGAGTGAGGAGAGCGCGAAGTGACCGGACAGTCTTGGGGTGGGTCCTCCGGAGCACCCGAGTCGTGGGACCCGGCGGCCGCCTCGCGTCGGGCCATCGCGACGCGGCGCGTGCAGGCGCGCTGGCGCGTCGGCCTCGCCGCGCTCGCCGTGGTGGTCGTCGCGCTGGCGGCCGTGACCGTGGGCGTCGCCATCGGACACCTGCACGGGACGACCGGGTCCACTCGCGCCGGTTCCTCCACCCAGACGACGGCGGGTTCGGACAACCAGGCCCAAGGCCCGGGCGCACCAGGGACACCGGGCGGCCCCACGATCTCGGCGCTGTCGCCCGCCGCGGGCGCCCCCGGTCAGATCGTCGTCATCACCGGCACCGGCCTGGTGAGCGCCAACGGCCAGGTGCTCGCCTCGTTCGGCAGCGTGGTGGCGCCCACGTCGTGCCCGAGCGCCACGACGTGCCGGGCGACGGCGCCGGCCGGCAGCGGGCGCGTCCAGGTCACGGTGGCCACGGCGTCGGGCACCTCCAACGGACTGTGGTTCACCTACCAGTGACGACGTCGTCGGCGTAGCCGAGGGTCACGGCGTCGGCCGGTTCGAGGAAGCGACCCCTCGACCATTCCTCGGTGATCTCGGCGGCCGGTCGACCGGTGCGCCGGGCGAGGAAGGCGAAGAAGTCGTCGCGCCGTGCGGCGCGCTCGGCGAGCGCACGTTCGATGTCGCCTGCCCACCCGGCCACGGCGGTATCGGGTTCGTGCAGATGGAGACGGGCATGGGGGCTCATGCGCCGGACGGCTCCCGCGGCGAGCAGGGCGACGGCGCCTCCGCCCACGAGTCCCATGGCCGTCGTGTGCACCGGGACTCCGAGCACCTCCACCACGTCGACGAGCACGAGCGCGGCATCGACGCTTCCTCTCGGCGCGTGCAGGCGGAGCTCTACGTGGTCGTCACCGAGGGCGTCGAGCGCCATGAGCGCGGCCGCGGTCCGGGTGACCTGGTCGTCGTCGAGCTCCCCGTGGACCATGACCACGCGCCGGGCGAGCAGTGCGGCGTCGATGCCGACGGCACCGCCGAGCGGCGGCTCAGCGGCCACGGTCCTGCAGGCGCCAGTCGAGAACGTGGCCCACGGCGGCGGCGTAGCGCTCGAGGGTCGACAGGCGGACGTCGGCCTGTCCCGACTCGAAACGGGCCACGGCCGACTGCGACGTCCCCATCCTGGCCGCCACCTCGGTCTGGGAGAGGCCCAGGGCGACGCGTCGGCTCACCAGCTCCTCGGCCAGCGCCCGACGGCGCTCGGCCATCTCCTTGAAGCCAGGGAGCAGGG
>DASRBM010000319.1:0-4723 GCA_035653635.1 Acidimicrobiales bacterium
GGTTCGGCTGACGGCCATGGGCCGGCGGGTCCTCATCACCGGGCTCGACACGTTCTGGGGCGGCCGCATGGCCCAGGCGCTCGAGTCCGATCCCGAAGTGGAGATGATCCTCGGCATGGGGACGGGCGACCCCTCGGTGGCGCTCGAGCGGGCCGAGTTCGTCCGTGCCGACCAGACGTACTCCATCCTGTCGCGCATCGTGCGGGCCACCCAGGTCGACACGATCGTGCACACGTTCCTGGTGGTCGACTCGACCCGGGTGCCGGGCCGGGCGCTGCACGAGATCAACGTCATCGGCACCATGAACCTGCTCGCCGCCGCCGGCCAGCCCGGGTCCTCGGTCCGCCAGGTGGTGGTGAAGTCGGCCTCCCTCGTCTACGGCGCGGCCGCCACCGACCCCATGTGGTTCCGCGAGGAGATGGGCCGCACGTCGCCGGCGCGCACGCGCGTCGAGCGATCGCTGCTCGAGGTGGAGAGCCTCGTACGCGACTTCGCCGAGGACAATCCCGCCACAGTCGTCACCGTGCTCCGCTTCGCCAACGTGCTCGGCACCGACATCGTCACCCCGATCAGCCTGAACCTGTCGCGCCCGCTGTGCCCGTCGATCGCCGGCTACGACCCGCTCCTGCAGTTCGTGGAGGAGGACGACGTCGTCCGCTCCCTCGAGCACGTCACCCGGCACCGCATCCCCGGGCTCTACAACGTGGCCGGATCGGGGCGCCTGCCGTGGAGCGAGGTGGCGTCCATGTGCGGCACCCGACTGCTGCCCCTGCCGCCGGTGGGCACCCGGATCGCGGCGGCACCCCTCGTGCGCCTGGGCCTGCTCGATCTGCCGCCCGAGCTCGACGGGTTGCTGCGCTACGGCCGCGGCATCGACACGAGCCGCCTGGCCAAGACCGGCTTCTCCTGCCGCTACACCACCGCCGGCGCGGTGGACAGCTTCATCCGTGCGACCCGGCTGCGCCGCAGCCTCGGCGCCGAACCCGCCGCGTACACCTACGAGCAGGACGTGGAGCAGTTCTTCCGGCGCTCCTCGGCGGTGGTGCGGCCGGGCGGCGACGCCGCGCCCTCGCCGGGTTGACGCGTCAGATCCGCTGCAACCAGCGCAACAGCAGCTCGTCTCGCCGCTGGGCCCACTCCTCGGAGGTGATGGCGTAGCGGACGTGGTCCTCCCACTTGCCGTCGATCTCGAGGTAGCGCACGGCGACGCTCTCCTCGCGCAGCTCGAGCTTCTCCACCACCCGGCGGCTCGGCTTGTTGCGGGGCACGATGGCGATCTCCACCCGGTGCAGTCGCAGCTCCTCGAAGGCGAACCGCAGCACGGCCACCACCGCTTCGGGGGCGATGCCCTGGCCGGCTTCGTCGCGGGCGACCCAGTAGCCGATGAAGGCGTTCTGGAACGGCCCGCGCTGGATGGACGACAGCGTGATCTCCCCCACGAGCCGCCCCTCGAGGAAGATGCCGAAGCCGTAGCCGGTGCCGATCTGGCGCTCGCGCTCGCGCGCCGCGCAGCGCGCCGCGAAGCTGGCCCGGTCCTCGGGCGCCGGAGGGGCGCCGGCCGGACGCGGCTCCCACGGCACCAGCCAGTCCCGACAGGCGGCGCGCACCGCGTACCACTCGTCGTAGTCGGTCTCCGTGAGCGTGCGCAGGCGCAGGCGGTGGGCGGCGAGCTCGAGCGGTGCCGTCCTCGTGGACCGGCCGATCATCGGCCGAGCACCTCGGCCAGCGCGCCGAGCAGGAGCGTCACGTTGGCCGGGCGCGCCGTGTGGCCCATGCAGCCGATGCGCCACACCGTGCCCGCCAGGGGTCCCACGCCTCCGCCGATCTCCAGGTCGTAGCGCTCGAGCAGCCGTCGGCGCACGTCCGCCTCGGTCATGCCGGCCGGCAGCTCGGGGACCTTCACCGTCGTCAGCTGGGCCAGGCGATGGCCCTTCGGGGCGAGCAGCTCGAGGCCCATGGCCTCGAGTCCGTCCTGCAGGGAGCGCCCGCAGGCCTCGTGCCGGGCCCAGGCGGCGGGGAGCCCCTCCTCGAGCAGCGCACCGAGCCCCGCGTGCAGGGCGTAGACCATCGTGATCGGCGCGGTGTGGTGATAGGTGCGGCCGCCCTCGCCGTCGACGTAGCGGGCGATGAGCCCGAGGTCGAGGTACCAGGTGCTCGGGCGCGGCACCTGATGGGCCCGCGCCCGGTCCCCCATGGTGAGCGGCGCCAGGCCCGGCGGCACACCGATGCACTTCTGGGTGCCGCTGTAGGCGAGGTCGACGCCCCAGCCGTCGACCTGCACCTCCATGCCCCCGAGCGACGTGACGGTGTCGACGAGCAGCAGCGCATCCCCCTTGCCCTCGGCCAGGGGAGCGACGTCGTTGGCCACGCCCGTCGACGTCTCGGCGTGGACGACGGCGATGACCTGCGGGCTCGGATGGGCCGCGAGCAGCGCCTCCGGGTCGAGCGGTGTGCCCCACTCGGCCTCGACGCGCACCACCTGCGCGCCGAGCCGTCCGGCGACCTCGCACATGCGCTCGCCGAAGAGCCCGTTCACCCCGACGACGACCACGTCGCCCTGATGCACCACGTTGGCGAAGGCGGCCTCCATGCCGGCGGAACCGGTCCCGCTGACGGGCAGGGTGAGCCGGTTCTGCGTCTGGAACACGCGCCGCAGCCGCTCGCAGGTGTCGTCGAGCACCTCGAGGAACTGCGGGTCGAGGTGTCCGAGGACCGGGCGCGTCATGGCCGCCATCACCTCGGGATAGGGATTCGAGGGACCGGGTCCCATGAGGATGCGGTCGGCGTGGGCCATGGTGAGCGCGATGGTAGGCATGGAGCCCCGCCGCCCCGCCAACGCGCCCGGGCTCCCGGCGTCTACAGCAGGGACGGGGCGAGCACGGCCCAACAGGCGAGGACCACACCGGCGAGCGCCGTGGCCGACGCCGCCACCAGGCGCCACGAGCCGCCGCGGGCGAGGGCGAGCGCCCCGAAGAGGACCCAGCCCGGCAGCGCGAAGTAGGCGTAGCGGCCGAGCATGACGTCCCACTGCTGGCCGAAGGTGATGATCCACAACAGGACGGTCACCGTCAGGTATGGCAGCACGAGCAGCGCGGCACGACCGGTGAGCAGCCGACGGCCCGCCGCCACCATGGCGACCGCCAGCGCCGGGAACAGCACCACGCTCGTGGCGTCGTCCACCCAGTACACGAGCGGGTGCCCGGGTGCACCCGGGGTGGCACCGGGGAACCACTCCTGGGGAAGGAGCACGTGCCACAGGGCGTCCGTGGTCTTGAGCGGCAGCTGGTGCAGCCCGTAGTGGACGTGGTGCGGGTTCACCACGGGGGTCTGCAGGGTGACGGCCAGGCTGTCGGCCGTCAGCGCGTGGTATTCGGCCAGGTTGAAGCCGATCCACGGGGCCACGAGCAGCGCCGGCAGCAGGGCCACCGCCAACGTGCGAGGGTCGGTGGCGCGCGACGGCTCGGCCCGCACGTGGTGCCACAGCAGCACGAGGTAGACCGGCACCAGCGCGAGGAGCAGCACCTGGGTGAGCAGACAGGCGCCGAGCAGTGCGCCGGCAGCCAGTACCCGCCGGGTCGTCGGCCGCTCCATGGCGTGCCACGCCACGAGCACGAAGGCGAGTGCCACCGGCAGCGTCAGGGCCTCGTTCGACACCGTCACCGAGCGCACGAGCACCCCGGGCATGACGAGGACTGCCAGCACGAGGGCGAGTCCGTAGCGCCAGCGTGTGCCGAGCACGGCCACGCACAGGCGCCATGACAGCCACACGGCGGCAAGCAGCAGCAGCAGGCCGAAGGCACGCAGCGCATAGACCTTGGCCACGTATCCGGGTACGGCCGCGAACACCGGGGCAGCCACCACGTAGTAGAGCGGCGGTTGGAAGGCCTCATAGCTGAGCCCGCCGAGGCCCTGGGTGGCCGGATCCACGTGATACCGGGCGACGTCCGCGTGGTGGGTGATGGCGAGCACGGCCTGGCTCGCATAGGTCCTGCCCAGGACCGGGAGCTGCAGGTGCTCGGCGATCTGCTGCACGTAGGCGTAGTGCGCGCCCTCGTCGACCAGCGCCCACATGGGGAAGCGGGCGACGGTCCAGATGCCGAACACGAGCAGGCCGAGCAGCTCGGCGGCGATCACGAGCCGGAGGAGGCGTGCGGTGCGGGCCCCGGCCCCCGCCCCGGTCACGCCAGGGCCCCGAAGGGGTCGACTCCCTCGAGCCTGTCCATGAGCTGCTCCCACTGCGCGTCCTCGTCCGGCTCGCGCAGCGGGCACCACTGGGCGAAGAGCCCGAGGTTGGGGTTGTAGAAGGGGTCGTCGTGCAGCCGGGCCCGGGGCCACTTGCGCAGGAAGTAGCGGTAGTCGTGGAAGAACCCCGATATGCCCCGGCTCACCGACTCGTGGTGCACGAGCTCGGCATGCGGGGTGTAGAGCACCCCGTACCCGCGGTCACCGAGGCGCAGGCAGAAGTCGATGTCGTTGAAGGCGACCTCGAGCTGTTCGTCGAACCCGCCCAGCTCCTCGAACACCGAGCGGCGCGTCATCATGCAGGCGCCCGTCACCGCGCTGTAGGGACGCACCAGGCGGTCCCACCCGAAGTAGCCCACCCCGCCGCGGGGAAGCCCCATGAACACGTGGCCGGCGATCCCGTGCTGGCCGAGCACGACGCCGGCATGCTGGACCACGCCGTCGGGGAACAGCAGCCTCGCCCCCACCGCCCCGATCTCCG
>DASRBM010000320.1:0-2481 GCA_035653635.1 Acidimicrobiales bacterium
GCGCGACGACGGCACCGAGATCTGGCGCTTCGACGGCCGCGAAGCGACCAACATCGGGCTCAACGCGGTGGCCGGCCGGCCGGTGGAGGAGTACGGCATCGAGCCCACGTCGTTCGCGGAGATCCGGTCGGGTTGCTACGACATCCACGACCGCATCCGCGACATGGACGCGAACGGCGTGCTCGGTTCCATGTGCTTCCCCTCGTTCCCGCAGCTGTGCGGCCAGCTCTTCGCCAAGGCCAAGGATCCCGAGCTCGGGCTGGCCGTGCTCCGGGCGTACAACGACTGGCACATCGACGACTGGTGCGGCGCCTACCCGGGCCGCTTCATCCCGCTCGCACTTCCGCCGATCTGGGATCCGCAGGCGATGGCCGACGAGGTGCGACGGGTGGCGGCCAAGGGTTGCCACGCCGTGTCCTTCTCGGAGAACCCCTCCAAGCTGAAGCTGCCGAGCTTCCACAGTGACCACTGGGACCCGTTCTGGACGGCGTGTTCGGACGAGGGCACGATCGTCTCTCTGCACATCGGGTCGTCGTCGTCGCTCGTCGTCACCGCGCCCGATGCGCCCATCGACGTGCTCATGGGCCTGCAACCGGTGAACATCATCCAGTGCGCGGCCGATCTCCTGTTCTCCCCGGTGCTGCGCAAGTTCCCGGACCTGCGCATCTCGCTGTCCGAGGGCGGCATCGGCTGGATCCCGTACTTCCTCGAGCGAATGGACTGGACCTACAAGCGCCATCACGCGTGGACCGGTCAGGACTTCGGCGACAAGCTCCCGAGCGAGGTGTTCGGCGAGCGCATCGTGACCTGTTTCATCGACGACCCCTCAGGCGTGGTGCTGCGCGAGCGGGTGGGGCTCGACGCCATCTGCTGGGAGGCGGACTATCCCCACTCGGACTCGACGTGGCCGGTCTCGCCGGAGATGCTCATGGCCTCGCTCGGCGGCGTCCCCGACGACGAGGTCGACAAGATCACGCACCTGAACGCCATGCGCCACTTCCGCTTCGATCCCTTCGCGCACCGGCCCCGCGAGCAGTGCACGGTGGGAGCGCTGCGGGCCGGGGCCAAGGACGTCGACGTGACGCCCCGGGCGGCGAACGGCGCCAAGGCCGAGCGCAAGCACACCCGGGCCACCGATCTGCTCACCCCGGGGATCAGCGGCAAGCGCTGACCGGCTCCGGCGGACCCACGGTCCGGCCCGGCTACACGATCCCGTCGCGGACGAAGGCCTCCGGCGCAGGTGCCGCGATGCCGGGGCGGCTCTCCCACGTGTCGAGGCAGCTGTCGGAGCAGAAGAGCCAGGTCCCGGCTCCTCCGGCGGCGCGCGAGGCGACGGCGGTGTCGGCCGTGAGCGGGATGCCGCAGATCGGGTCGAGGCACATGCCCGGTCCGGCGAGGGGGAGGGCGAGGTTGAGCACGGGGACCGGTACGTCCACGCCCCGCACGGCCACCGAGCGCTGGTCGAGGACACGCGTCCACAGCGGCAGGCTGCTCTGCAGCGCGAGGTCGGCGAGCACCTCGCCGGCGCAGGCCAGGTCGCACAGACGGGCTGCCAGGTTGACGGCGTGGCCGATGTAGTCGTCGCCCTCGAGCAGGATGACGGGGCCCGTCGTGACGCCGCACTTCAGGTCGATGTGCTCGGCCAGCAGGTCGACGGCGCACTGCATCTCGAGGACGACGGCGAGCACCGGCGTCGACTCGGTGCCGACGATCATGGCGCCGTCGCCGAGCCACTTGGCGATGCGCACGCCTCGCCGGGAGCACACCCGGCGCAGGGCGCCACGGAAGACCTCGAGCACGGCCACCGAGCGCTCGTCGCCCTCCGTGGCGGTCAGCGCGGTGAAGCCGGACAGATCGAGGAAGGCGAACGTGCGGCGCACTCGCACGCCGCACATCGTCCCATGCCGGTGTGTCCACCGGCGAATCGCCTGGGCCGGGCGCCGCCGGCCGCGAGCCGGCGCCTACCAGGCTCGGCGCAGGGCGCCGGCCTGTAGGTCGAGTGCGAGCCTGCTCACTTCGGCCCGCAGTCCGACGATGTCGAAACCGTGGAAGGCGCCGGGAACGAGATGCAGCTCGGTGGGAACGCCGGCGCGGGTGAGCCGCCCGGCGTACTCGAGGCCCTCGTCGCGCAGCGGGTCCTGCTCGGCCACGAGGACGAAGGCGGAGGGAAGGCCACGCAAGTCCGCCGCCCGCGCCGGGGCGGCGTAGCAGTCGGCGTCGCGCCCCGCGAGGTAGTGGCCCCACGCGTCGGCGAGTGCGTGGCGCGTGAGGAGCGGCATGTCGTCGGAGGCGAGCATGGACGGCGAGTCCATGCGGTCGTCGAGCATCGGATAGACGAGCAGTTGCAGTGCGAGTGCCGGTCCGCCGCGGTCACGTAGGGCGAGCGCGGTGGCGGCCGCCAGTCCGGCGCCGGCGCTCGACCCCCCGACGGCGAGGCGTCCGGGCGCCCCGCCGAGATCGATGACGTGCTCGGCCACCCAC
>DASRBM010000321.1:0-2492 GCA_035653635.1 Acidimicrobiales bacterium
TACGGCGTCTTCCGGATGTGACGGGCGCACCGTGATCGAGAAGCTCCTCGTGGCCAACCGGGGCGAGATCGCCCGGCGCATCATGCGCAGCGCGCACGCGATGGGCGTCGCCTGTGTGGCCGTGTGCTCCGACCCCGACGCCGACATGCCGCACGTGCGCGAAGCGGACGAGGTCGTGCGCCTGCCCGGAGCGGCGCCGGCCGACACGTACCTGCGCGGCGACCTCCTCGTGGAGGCGGCGCTGCGCACCGGAGCCGACGCCGTGCACCCGGGGTACGGCTTCCTCTCCGAACGGGCCGACTTCGCCGCCGCCTGCCAGGCGGCGGGCCTGACCTTCGTGGGGCCGCCCCCCGCCGTCATCGAGACCATGGGCTCCAAGCTGGCGGCGAAGGCCACCATGGCGGCCGCCGGCGTGCCGGTGCTCCCCACCGTGGAGGTGCCCGCCTCGGCGGTGGCCGGCGACGGCGGACTGCCCGGCGAGCTCCAGGCCCGGGCCGACGAGTTGCGCTGGCCGGTGCTCGTGAAGGCGTCCGCCGGCGGTGGCGGACGGGGCATGCGGGTGGTGGACGACCGCGCCGCGCTCGCCGACGCCCTGCGCTCGGCCGCCCGCGAGGCGGCGTCGGCCTTCGGCGACGGCACCGTGTTCCTGGAGCCGTATGTCACCCGCCCACGCCACGTGGAGGTGCAGATCCTCGGCGATGCGCACGGCACCGTGGTCCACCTCTTCGAGCGCGAGTGCTCCATCCAGCGCAGGCACCAGAAGATCGTGGAGGAGTCGCCCTCGCCGGCGGTGGACGAGGCCCTGCGCGCCCAGTTCGGCGCGGCGGCCGTGGCCGCGGCCCGCGCCATCGGCTACGTCAACGCCGGCACCGTCGAATTCCTGCTCCTCCCCGACGGCACGTTCGCCTTCTTGGAGGTGAACACCCGCCTGCAGGTGGAGCACCCGGTCACCGAGTTCGTGACCGGGCTCGATCTCGTGCGCCTGCAGCTGCTCGTGGCCGAGGGTCAGCCGCTGCCCGAGGAGGTCACGTCGGCCACGCTGTCCGGGCACGCCATCGAGGTCCGCCTCTACGCCGAGGACCCGACCGCCCAGTGGCGGCCGTCCGCCGGCGTGCTGCATCGTTTCGCCGAGCTCGGCGGGGCCGGAGTGCGGGTGGACAGCGGCGTCGAGTCCGGTTCGGTGGTGAGCCCGCACTACGACCCGATGCTGGCCAAGGTCATCGCCCATGCGCCGACGCGGGCCGAGGCGGCGCGCCGCCTGGCAGCTGCGCTCGCCGGTGCCGAGATCCACGGGCTCGTCACCAACCGCGACCTCCTCGTGGGCATCCTGCGCCATCCCGAGTTCCTCGAAGGCACGACCGACACCGGATTCCTGGACCGCCACGACCCGGCGGAGCTCGGCGCCCCGCTGGCCGGCGTCGACGCCCGCCGCCGTCACGCGCTCGCCGCCGCGCTGGCGGCCCAGGCCGGCCGCAGGCTGGCCGCGCCCGTGCTCGGCGCCATGCCGTCGGGATGGCGCAACAACCCGTCGGGACTGCAGGAGACCACGTTCACGTTCTCCGCTGCGGGCGCGGACATCACCGTCGGCTACCGCTTCGACCGCACCGGCGCCCTGGCCGAGGCGGTGGTGGACGGCGCCGTCGTCGAGGACGCGGTGCTGGCGGCGGCCACGCCCGGTCAGGTGGAGCTCTCGGTCGGCGGAACCCTCGTGCGGTACCGCGTCCAGTGCGTGGGGACGACGCACTTCGTCGACGGTCCCGACGGCTCGAGCACCCTCGAGGAGCACGAGCGCTTCCCGCCGCCCGGCTCGCAGCTGGCCGCCGGCTCGCTCGTAGCGCCGTTGCCGGGGACGGTGGTGAAGGTGCCGGTCGGCGCGGGCGATCTGGTGGCGGCCGGAGACACCCTGGTAGTCATCGAGGCCATGAAGATGGAGCACGAGGTGCGGGCCCCGGTCGCAGGACGCGTCGGCGAGGTGGACGTGGCCGCGGGCGACCAGGTCGAAGCCGGGCGCCTGCTCGTCGTGGTGACCCCGGAGGAGTCGTGACCGGCGGCCCCGGCGGGGGCGTCCTGCGGGTGGCCAACTGCTCGGGCTTCTACGGTGACCGCCTGTCGGCTGCCCGCGAGATGGTCGAGGGCGGCCCCATCGACGTCCTCACCGGCGACTACCTGGCCGAGCTCACCATGCTCATCCTGACGAAGAGCCGGGCCCGCGACGCGTCGCTCGGCTACGCGGTGACCTTCTACCGGCAGATGGAGGAGGTGCTCGGCACCTGCGTCGAGCGCGGCATCAAGGTCGTGGCGAACGCCGGCGGCCTCAACCCTGCCGGGCTGGCCGACCGGCTGCGCCGGCTCGGCGACGAGCTCGGCATCGCGGTGTCGGTCGCTCACGTCGAGGGAGACGACATCCTGTCGAAGCTGCCTTCCCTGCAGGCGGCGGGCGACCCCCTGTCCCACATGGACACGGGGCGGCCCCTGGCCGACACCGGGGTCCC
>DASRBM010000322.1:0-2711 GCA_035653635.1 Acidimicrobiales bacterium
AAGCTCGAGCACGACCAGATCGGTGAACGAGCCCACCACAACACGGAAGTGGCGCCGGCGGGCTCGGGCGCTCGCACGGAGCCGCACAACGGGGACGGCCCCGGCTGCCGGCGCCAGCAGGACCGTCAGGACGAGCACCCACGCGGCCGGAAGCAGCGTACCGGTGGCCGCGACCGCGAGCCACAGCAGTGCCGGCGCGAGCAGCCCGGCGCCGGCTCCTACCACCACGCGGGTCGCCAACCGGTCGACGGTGGTGCCGGTGATCGCGAGGTGCTGCCGAGCCACGGCCCATCGAGGCCCGACGGTGAACGGCTGTTCCTCGAGCCACCCACCCAGGGAGCGGCCCATGCGATCGAGCGCCATAGCTGAACCCCGCGGGGCGAGCGGGACGGGAGCGTTCATCGCAGCAACGACCGCGTCGAGTGGCATCGGCCGTGAGCGCAGGGCGACGACGACCCCGACAGCTCCGAGGCCGGCGACGAGACCGAGGGCCCCGGCCGCGATCACCCGCTCGCCACCGATCTTCCGAGCAGGCGAACTGGCGCCGGCGGCCGGGCCAGCGCCACCATCGACGCCAGTCCCGTCGCGTAGAGCAGGGCGACGACGAGCAGCACGAGCTGCCCGCGGGCCGTCCCGAACGGCGCAAGGTACGAGCGCGCCAGCACCAGCAGCGAGACGGCGAAGACGACCGAGAACACGAGCACGGTGCGAACGCTGCTCCGGACGGAGGAGCGGCTGGTCTCCACCCGAAGGCGCAGCGCGACGTCCTCGCGGGTGGAGTCGGCGAGCGCGGCCAGGAGGTCGCCGAGGCGCTGGCCCCGCGATTCGTAGGAAAGCAACAGAGCGCAGACGACGCGGTCCGCGCTCGGATCGTCCACCTCCTCGGCGAACCGGAGGAGTGCGTCACGCGGATGTGCTCCGGCCTCGAGGAGCGCCGCCAGACGGCAGGTCTCGGCCCTGATGGGAGAGGGCGAGAGTGGCGCGGTGGCCACGATGGCCTGGCTCAACCCGGCGGACGCGGCGAGCGTGCCCTGCAGCATCTCGGTCCACGTCGCGATGCTTTCGATCTTGGTCACCGATTGGGAGGCCGTCGTCTTCCGCAGCAGGGCTGGAAGGCCGAGGGCGCCGAGCACGCCGATCGGCAGCGCGACGACCCATCCCGTGACGAGCGCAGCTACCGCCCCGACCGCTACCGCTATCAGCAACCGTCGAGCCGTCCGGAGCCGGGCGGCACCGGCTCCTTCCACGGCCATGGCTTCGCGCCAACTCCGGCCCTTGCCCTCCGCACGGGGGGCGGCGACGTGGCCTCCGGATGGGCCCGCGCGCCGATCGCGAGCCTCGTTGCGGCCGGGATCCGTCACCGCATCCGTCGCCGGCCCGGGCTCCGGACGCGCCGTCAAGGCGATGACGGCTCCGGCGGTCCCGAGCGCGAAGGCGAAACCGCAGGCGACGGCGGCGAGGACCATCATGCCGGTATCCCCCGGAAGGCCTGGCGTCGCATGGCGTAGCCCGATCGTGCAAGCTCCGCCGCCGTCGCCGGACGCAGCGGGGCCGCCGGGACGGCCCGTCGATCCGGCCCCGGCGCGTAGACCTCGTTCGAGACGACCTGCGCGCCCTCCGCGTCCACCACCTCGCGGACCGACGAGACGAAGCGGGACCTCGGACGGGCGGCGAACCCCGAGATGCGGCGGCGGGGGCCCCGCGACGGTGCCGGCACCGCGGCGTGGTCGGCCTCGAGCACTTCCCGAGGGGCAGCCGGGTCGCAGGGGTCCTCGTCGCTGTCGAGGAAGACCACGAAGTTGACGGCTCCGGCGACGAGGAGGTTGCTCGCCTCGACAGGGAGCCGTTCCGGTGCCTGCACCGCATAGGAGGCGATCCGGCGGAAGACCCCGGCAGAGGAGTCGGCATGGATCGTGCACATCGAACCGGACCGGCCTTGGCTCATGGCGTTGAGCATGGGCAGGACCTCGTCGCCGAGCACTTCTCCGACGATCACCCGGTCGGCGTTCATCCGCAGGGCGCGGCGCACGAGGTCGGCCACGGTGATCTGGCCCTCTCCTTCGATGTTCGCCGGACGCGCCTCGAGCGCCACGATGTCGGGGTGGCGCTCTACGTCCGAGTCGAGTCCGAGCTCGAATGCCTGCTCGATGGTCACCAGCCGCTCGTGCGGAGGGATCTCCGACGCCAGGGCTCGGAGCAACGTCGTCTTGCCCGAGTTCATGGCGCCCGCCACGACCAGGTTCTTCCGTGCCCGGACGGAAGCCGCCAGGAAGGACGAGAGGTCCTCGTCCATAGTCCCCAGGGCGACGAGGTCGTCCAGCGAAAGCTCGGTGAACCGGTGGCGCCGGACCGAGACGGCCGGTCGCACGCATACGGCCATCAGGGCCGACAGGCGGCTGCCGTCCGGTAGGCGAAGGTCCAGCTGGGGCCGAGCCAGGTCGAAGCGGCGCTCCGAGAGCCCGAACCGGGTGGCTGCCGACTTCACGAGCTCGACGAGCTCCTCGTCGGAGTCGGCAACCGGCTCGACCATCTCCTTCCGCCCGTCGGAGTAGGTGACCCACACCCGGTCGCAACCGTTGATGTCGATGTTCTCGACGTCGGGATCGTCGATGATCGACTGCAGGCGTCCGAGTCCGAACAGCGCGTCGAGCACGTCCTGGGCGAGGCGCTGCTCGTCGTGGGCGGCGATGCCGGCGGGATCCTCGGGCGAC
>DASRBM010000323.1:0-2459 GCA_035653635.1 Acidimicrobiales bacterium
GCTCGTAGTCCTCCACCGGCTTGGCGATGCCCTCGGCGTGGGGGTAGTCGCTCGAGAACATGAACATGTCGTCGCCCACCTCGCCGATGAGGCGCTGGGGTCCCTCGTAACAGAACACCGCCACCCGCACCTGCCGGCGCACATACTCGCTCGGGCGCAGCGGCAGGTCCGATAGCGGCTTGCCGTTGAAGCGAGCGTGGAAGTCGTAGCCGCCGTCGAGCATGAGCAGGAACATCGGCACCCACACGGCCGACAGCTCCATGACGCCGAGCCGCAGCCGGGGATGGCGCTCGAAGACGCCGTTGATGGCCATGTCGCAGATGGCGAGGGCGGGAGCGGTCCAGATGAAGACCGAACCGAGCACCGGCGCCACCGCGTCGGGATCGGCGTCGTACCACGGGTCGTGGAACGGATGCGGGAAGGCCGCCACGTGGAAGACCGGCGCCACGCCCGACGCCTCGAAGGCGGACCAGGCGCGATCGAGATCGGGGTGTGACAGCGGCTTCCCGTCGACGAGAGCCGGCGCCACCATGGCGAGCCGTACACCGGCCGCCGACAAACGGGCGAGCTCCTGTTCGAGCCAGTCGAGGTCGCGCAGGCTCACGTGGGCGACCGGATGGAGGCGGCCCTTACCGGCGGCGGTGACGTCACCGGTCCAACGGTTCCAGGCCCGCATGTTGGCGAGCTGCGCGCCAGGTCGGTCGGCGAGCGGCCGCTCCCACAGCAGGCCGTAGTTGGGGAAGATCACCGATGCGTCGAGCCCGAACTCGTCGAGCTGGACGAGGCGCGCCTCGGGATCCCAGAAGCCGCGGGGGAGGGCCTCGTCGAAGGGCGTCTCGGGCGGCAGCCCGGCCCGCACCCGGGCCCGGTAGGCGCCCATGGCGTCGAGGTCGCCGGGGTGGTGGATCTCGGCCAGGTCGATGCGGCGGTCGTCCTGATGGAGCCAGGCGTGGCCCAGTTCGTCGTCGACGATCGAGATGGCGAGGTGCCGTTCGCCCGGATCGGCGTACTCGGCCCACAGTCCGCGCCGTTCGTAGAGATGCGTGTCGGCGTCGAAGCGCCGTTTCGGCGGTGCCAAGGTCACAGGAGAAGACTCGCGCGATTCGCCCGCGCCCGCCCGCCGCGCCGTGGGGGAGGGGACCTGTCGGCTCGTAGGATGAGCCGGTGCGCGTGATCGGTGCCCGACGGAGTCCGGCTCCGTCGGACCCGCCGGCCACCGACCGCCCCGGGCTCGCCCTCCTCGTGATCGTGACCGGCGTGCTCATCGCCGCCGTCGACACCACCATCGTCGTCCTGGCACTTCCCGAGATGCAGCACGCCTTGCACGTCGGCATCGCGTCGGTGGTGTGGGTGATCATCGGCTACCTCCTCGTCATCACCCTCCTCGCCACGCAGGTGGGCCGCCTCGGCGACATCTTCGGCCGGGTGAAGATGTACGAGGCCGGCTTCCTCGTCTTCATCGCCGGTTCCGCCCTGTGCGCGCTCGCCTGGAACGAGATGTCGATCGTGGTGTTCCGTATCGTCCAGGGCATCGGCGGCGCGCTCATCTCCGCAAACAGCGGCGCCGTCATCGCCGACACCATCCCGCTGGCGCGACGGGGACGGGCCTACGGGTTCACGGCCATGGGCTGGAACGTCGGGGCGCTCATCGGCGTCGTGCTCGGCGGCGTCATCGTCACCTACGTGTCGTGGCGGTGGATCTTCTGGATCAACGTGCCCATCGGCGGCGCCGCGCTGCTCGTCGCGATGCGGGTGCTGCGCGACCGGGGCGAGCGGGCCGAGCACCGGCTCGACCTGCTCGGGATGACGACGCTCGGGCTCGGACTGCTCGGCGTCCTGTGGGCCATGACCCGTCTCGCGTCGGTGCCTCTCAGCGGGAGCGTGCTCGCCGCGCTCGTCGCCGGCCTGGTCCTGCTCGGCGTGTTCGTGGCGGTGGAGCACCACCAACGCGAGCCGATGGTGAACCTGTCGCTCTTCCGCATCCCGACAATGTCGGGCTCGCTGCTGGCGTCGCTGTTCCAGAGCCTGGCCAACTTCGCCGTGCTCTTCCTCGTCCTCATGTACCTGCAGGGCGTGCGCCAGCTGAGTCCGCTGCACGCCTCGCTGCTGCTCGTGCCCGGCTACGTCATCGGCGGCGCGTTCGCCCCCTACGGCGGCAGGCTGGCCGACCGGCTCGGCCCCGTCGTGCCGGCGACGGTCGGGCTCGGATTGCAGGTGCTCGCCCTCGTCCTCTACAGCCGCCTCGAGCCCACGACCGGCCTGTGGCTCGTCATCGTGGCGAGCGTGTGCAACGGCATCGGGGGCGGCGGCTTCTTCCCGGCCAACAGCTCGGCCGTCATGAAGGCCGCCCCGCCGCGCGTCTACGGCATCGCCGCCGGGATGCTGCGGACCTTCGCCAACGTCGGCATGGTGTTCTCGTTCTCCCTCGCCATCCTCATCGCGTCGCACAGCATCACCCG
>DASRBM010000324.1:0-2972 GCA_035653635.1 Acidimicrobiales bacterium
AGCGCCGGCGCCACGGCCGTCTGCTTGCCGGTGGCCGATCCGTCCGAGCTGATGAGGTACTCGGACCACGCCGGGCCCTGCAGGATCCACTGCGGGTGGTAGCCGATGGTGGCGGCGGTGCCGATCAGCACGGCGGCGGCCGTCGGGATGGCGGTGACCACCACGTACTGGGCGCCGGCGTTCTTCATGGCGAGCGCCTGCGACGTGAAGTCGGTGTCGGTCACGTTGTAGGTGGCGTGCCCGACGTCGTCGAAGTGGTAGGCGTTCTTGGCCGCCGTGTAGCCGCGCAGGCCGTCCTGGCCGTAGGCGTCGTTCTGGTAGACGATGCCCACCTTGGCGTTCGCCTTGCCGAGCGTGTTCGTCACGTAGAACAGGGCGTTGGCCACGTCCTCGGCGTAGGGCGTGCCGATCACCGCGTTGATCTTCTGGGTCGTGAACAACGAGTCCTGGGCGGCGGTGCCGAGGAGCACGTTCTGGCTCTGGGCCGTCTGCTCCACCGCTTCGGTCGTCGGGCTGCCGAGCGACTGGCCCATGAACAACACGTTGTTCACGATCTGGTTGTAGGTCTGCACCTCGGTCTGGGGGTTGTACTGGTTGTCCTCGACGACCAGGTTCACCTTCCAGCCGCTGATGCCCCCGTGCGCGTTCAGGTTGTCGAAGTACGCCTTCTGGCCGGCGGTGAGCGGCTTGCCGATCACCGACGCGGCACCTGTCTCCGGCGTGAGCACCCCGAGCGTGATGGTCTTCGTGGCCACGTCGACGCCGGGGCCGGCCTTGATGGTGGAGCCCCCCGAGGACGAGTTGCTCGAGCAGGCGCTCAGCACCACGGCCAGCACGGCGGCCAGGGACAGTGCCCTCGCCGTCCTCCCAATGGACCTTCTCATCCTCCGAGCCTCCTTGTCTGTGTTGCTCTTCCGGTGTTTGCCGTTGTCGCCGACCGTCGTCACTGCGACACCTCCCCGACCTTGGCGGTCGCCACCGGCGTGCGTCGCCGGCCCCGCCACCGCATGCCGATCTCCCAGATCCGCCGCCCGAGCCCGACGACCCCGCGCGGTTCCACGAGCAGGAACACGACGAGGAGCACGCCGAAGACGATGGTGGACGTGTCGGTCACCGAGATGATCCCGCCCCCGAGTCCGTTCGACAGGAAGGGGAGCGATCCCGACACGTCCTGCAGCAGCGCCGGCAGCCCGATGACGAACACGGCGCCGAGCACCGGCCCCCAGAGGCTCGCCATGCCGCCCACCACGATCATGACCACGTACTCGATCGAGATGGTGAGATCCCACTGCGTCGGCACCACGAACCCGAGGTACGACGCGTACAGGGCACCGGCGACCCCGGCCATGGCCGAGGAGATGACGAAGGCGGTGACCTTGGTGCGGGCCACGTGCACGCCGAGCACGGCGGCGGCGAGCTCGCGCTCGCGCACGGCCGCCATGCCCCGGCCGAGATGGGTGCGCTGCAGGTTCCGGACGTAGAGCATGCCCAGCGCGAGGAGCAGCAGGGCCAGGAAGTAGTAGAGCTCGTCGCGGGTGATCTGCAGGCTCCCGATCGACGTGCCGTTGGCGAAGTCGAGCGAACCGAACGTCGGCGGCGGCAACGACCGGCCGCCGGGCCCTCCCGAGATGGCGGTCACGTTCACGAACACGTGCTGGGCGATGAAGACGAGCCCGATGGTGACGATGGCGAGGTACAGGCCGCGCAGGCGCAGCGCCGTCGGCCCCACGATCGCCCCGAGCAGGCCGGCCACCACGCCGGCGGCCGGGATCCACAGCGCCGCGGTCAGGTGGTGGTTGCCGCCGAGGTAGCCGGCCGTGTACGCCCCGGCCCCGAGGAAGGCGGCATGGCCGAGGGAGATCTGGCCCGTGCGCCCGGTGAGCACGTCGAGGCCGAGAGCCCCGATGGCGGCCACCACGATGAACACGAGCGTCGCCCGCCAGTACTGGCTCACCCCGAACGGCAGCAGCACGGCGAGGATCGCCACGACCAGGGTGGTGACGCCGCGACGGTGCTCGCCCACCCAGGACTTCACCACCGCCGCTCCGCCCCCGCGGGCCTGGTCACCGGTGCTCGTGTCCCGGCCGGGGGCGCTCACAGCCGCTCCGCCGGACGCGAGCCGAACAGCCCGTAAGGGCGCACGAGCAGCACCAGGATCATGAGCACGTACGGCGCCACCAGATAGAAGTTGTGGCCGAGCCACGAGGCGTACTGCGGCTGGTAGCCGGCCGTGAGCTCCTCCACCACGCCGATGACGAAGCCGCCCACCACCGCACCGGTGGTCGAGTCGATGCCGCCGAGGATGATGGCCGGAAAGGCGAGGAAGGCGATGTTCCCGACCGCGGGCTGTACCGAGCTGGGATAGCCGCCGAGGAAGACGCCGCCCACACAGGCCACGATGCCGGCGAGCACCCAGGCCGTGGCGTAGACCCGGCGCAGCGGGATGCCCACGGCGAGGGCCGCCTCGGGATCGATGGCGGCGCTGCGCATGGCCAGGCCGTACCGCGAGTACCTGTTGAAGACGAAGAAGCCGACGAGCACCACCAGCGCGGCGATGATCGTCCAGATCTTCACCCACGAGAAGGCGAGCCCTGCGCTGTGCACGGCGCTGCTGCCCCAGGGATCCCCGTTCGCCCGCGGGTAGTCGCCGTAGGTGGTGTCGAGCACCGCGTTGAGCACCGAGGCGAGCCCGAGGGTGAGCATGACGATGGTGAAGTCGGGCCGCCCCAGCGCGAAGCGCAGCACTCCCAACTGGAAGAGGAGCCCCACCAGCCCGGCGGCGAGCGCCCCGATGACGAAGGCGAGCCAGAACGGGAACTTCGCCGTCGACACGAGCACCGACACGAGCAGCGCCCCGAACACGAGCAGCTCGCCCTGGGCGAAGTTGATGACCCGGCTGGCCCGGTAGATGACGGTGAAACCCAGGGCGATGAGGGCGTAGATGGCGCCGAGGGCGACACCGGCGAAGAGGA
>DASRBM010000325.1:0-2035 GCA_035653635.1 Acidimicrobiales bacterium
GACGCTGCCGAAGGGACCGACGGCGTAGCGGCGCAAGGAGCCGACCCCGTCGGGATCCGGTGCGCCGTCGCGCAGGCGGAAACTGCGGGTGAGGAACGACCACCGCTTCCACTGCTCGGTCTCGCTGATCCACGACCAGACCTGCTGCACCGGCGCGTCGACCTGCGCGGTGAGGTCGTACCCGAACGGGCCCGCAGGCCCGTCGGTGCCGGCATCAGCCACCGACCTGCTCCTTGAGCGCGCCCAGCGCCTGTTGGTACATGCCCTGCATGAGCCCGGCCATGTCGTCGGGGGAGACCTTCACGTCCCACGTGACGTGGCTGCCGGCGCCGCGGGGCGCCACCGAGATGGTGGCGACGTGGTCGTCCACCGGCACGCCCCCGACGATGCGGTAGGTGATCGTGCGGGACTCCTCGTCGCGGCGCTCCAGGCGCTCGGTGACCTCCATGCCCATGAGCCCGAGAATGCGGTCGTCTCCGTCCACGCGGCAGCTCTCGATGCCCGGCATCCAGCCGCCGATCCCGCCGAAGTCGCCCACCAGCGCCCACACCTTGTCCGGTGCGGCCTCCACGTCGATCTCCGCTCGTGCCTCGGCCACGGCCGTCCTCCCTCGTCGTGTGGCCACGCTGCGGCGGCCGTTGCGGTCGGGGGCAGCATGCCACGCGGGCCAGGAGAGTCCCCCAACCGGGAGCCGGTCAGCGCTGCAGGTCGAGCACGGCGTCGGCCAGGCGCCCGAGCTCGTCGTGCCACGAGGCGGGGGGCCGCACCGGCCGGACCACGAACTTGGAGATGCCGGCGTCGACGAACTGCTCGAGCAGGGCGCGCAGCGCCGGCAGCCCGTCGGGCACGAGCCGACCGACGTCGGCACCCGGTCGCAGGCGCAGACGCTCCGCCGCCCCCTCGGGGAGATCGCCGTCGCGGTAGCCGATGCTCGCCCCGAAGTGCTCGGGGTCGACGCGCCGCCCGGCCTCGGCCGCGTACCGCTCGATGCGCGCCCGTCCCGCACCCGCCTCCTCGGGCGTGCACAGGCTCGGGAGCCAGCCGTCGGCCAGCCTGCCCGCCCGCCGCAGGGCGGCGGGGACGGTGCCGCCGACCCAGATGTCGAACGGGTCCTGCACCGGCGTCTGCTCCACCCGCAGCCCCTCGAAGGCCCACCGGGCGCCGTGATGGTCGACCGGCCCGCCGCCGAGGAGCGCCTTCACGAGCGGGAGCAGCTCGTCCATCTCGGCGCCGCGCTCCTCGGCCGACAGGCCGAGCGCGGCCAGCTCGGCCCGCCGGTTGATGCCCGACACCGCGGTGGCGAGGAGGCGGCCGTTCGAGAGCCGGTCGACGGTGGCGAGCTCGCGGGCCAGGCGGACGGGATTGCGGCCGGGGAAGACCAGCGTCGTGCCGAGCTTCAGCTTGCGCACGTGGGCGGCCGCGTAGGCGAGCGCGGTCATGGCGTCGTCGACCGGCGCCTGCAGCACGTCGGGGAGCCACACCGAGTCGAAGCCGAAGTGCTCGAGTGCCTCGAGGATCTCCTCGAGGTCGCGCGGCGAGGAGCTGGCCCCGGCGACGCCGACGCCGATGCGGACCTTCATGGCCGGCCACGCTACGCCCCGCTACGGTCTGCGGCGGCGAGAGGAGCACCATGGACGCCATCGACACCGCCCGGCGCACGGCGGGTCCCATCGGATCGGTCCCGGCGAACTTCATGCTCGACGGTGCCACCTACGAGCATGGCGCCTCGCTCGGCTTCGACGGCATCGACTTCTACGTCGCCGGCCGCGGTGGCGCACTCGGCGACGTACCCGGCGCGGTGGTGGCGGCGGCCTTCGTCTTCTTCAACCCCGACATGATCGAGGAACGCTGGACGCGCAGCGCCGAGGTGATGTCCCGGGCGGAGGCGGCGGCGGCCTTCGCCGCCTGCGGCCACCGGTGGGCCGAGGAGCACCTGCCCGACGGGCCCGACTACGGCCGACTGGCCGAGCTCGAGCAGCGGGTGGTGGCGGCCACCTCGCCCGGTGGCGCGACGCTCTTCGCCGCCTGGACGGGT
>DASRBM010000326.1:0-3685 GCA_035653635.1 Acidimicrobiales bacterium
GAATTCACCCTCCTGCTCGAAGGGGTGAGCACCCCCGAGGACTCGGTGGCCTGCGCCCAGCGCATCCTCGACCGGATGCACGAGCCCGTCACCCTGCCCGACGGCCACGAGGTCGTGGCCACGGTCAGCATCGGCATCGCCCTCACCACGCCGGAGAAGTCCCGCGACGACGTGCTCCACGACGCCGATGTGGCCATGTACCAGGCGAAGGCGAAGGGCCGGGGCGGCAACTACGAGGTGTTCGACGTGGAGGCCATGGGCATGCGCTCGGCCGAGCGCATCGACCTCGAGGCCGCCCTGCGCCATGCCCTCGAACGCGACGAGCTGGTCGTGCACTACCAGCCGGTGTGCGATATGAGCGACGGCCGGGTCGTCGGCGCCGAGGCGCTCGTGCGGTGGGACCACCCGACCCGCGGCATGCTCGCACCGGCGCACTTCATCGGACTGGCCGAGGACACGGGTCTGATCCTGCCGCTCGGGCGCGTGGTGCTGGAGCAGGCCTGCCGTCAGGCCCGCGAGTGGCGGGAGCGCTTCGACGTGTCCCTCGCCATCGCCGTGAACCTGTCGGCCCGGCAGTTCCAGCAGGCCGGCCTCGTCGAAGAGGTGGAGGAGGTCCTCACCCGTACCGGCGTCGACCCGGGCCAGATCAGCCTCGAGATCACCGAGAGCCTGGCCATGGAGGACGTCGACCGCACGTCGCACATCCTCCTGCGGCTGAAGGGACTCGGCGTCAAGGTCGCCATCGACGACTTCGGGACCGGGTACTCGGCCCTCGGCTATCTCGCCTCGTTCCCCGTGGACGTGGTGAAGGTCGACCAGAGCTTCGTGGAGAAGGTGGAGGTCGACCCGGTGAAGTCGGCCATCGTGTCCGCCGTCATCAACCTGTCGCAGGCCATCGGCACCACCACCGTCCTCGAGGGTGTGGAGACCAAGGACCAGCTCGAGCACCTGGTGTCGATCGGCTGCACCATGGCCCAGGGCTACTACTTCGCCCGGCCCATGGCGGCAGCGGATCTGACCGCGCTGCTCGACCGCTCCATGCGCCTGGAGCCGGCGGCCGAGCGGTCGCTGACGACGCCGTCCCACTCCTGACGGTCCGGGAGCGGCCAGCAGGCCGATCCGTGTCGCCCCCTCTGTGAGGCAACCCCTCACAGATCCCTAACAGGTGGCTCACGGCCCGCTCACGTGGCGGGCGCACCATGCACGGAGCAGGCCCGACGGGGGCCTGGCACGAAGGGGGCGACGTGCAACTGCAACAGGCAAGGGTGCTGACGGTGCTCGCGCTCGGCTGCTCGGCCGTGGCGTTGGGCGCGTGTCAGGGGCCGGCAACGGTCCACGGCAGCCGGGTGTCGACGTCGGTGTCGGCTCCGGCGTCCGCGCTGACCGGTGGAGGGAGCGCCGGAACCGTTCCGGACGCGCCTGCTCCACCGTCTTCGGCGCAGGGAGCCGCCGGCGCCGCCGACGCGCTCGACAGCGCTGCCACCACCCAGACCATCGACCAGATCCAGAGCGATCTCGGCGGGCTCGACAGCGCCCTCGCGCAGGCCGGCGCCGACATCGACAACCCACAAGGAGACTCGTGACCATGCACCGCAGCAGGACACCCCACCGCAGGACCGTGCAGCTCGTGGCCGGCGCCCTGGGGGCCGGCACCCTCGCACTCGTGCCGACGGCCGCCTTCGGCGCCGGCTCCGGCACCGGACGGACCGTCACCGGTACCCCGGGCGCGGCGGGCACACCGGGCACACAGGCACCGGGCGCACGGGGCGGAGGCACCGGGCAGGCGTCGAACCCGGTGTGCTCGCAGACCCAATTCCAGGCCGCCCAGCAGAAGGTGGAGACCGGATTGAGCGACCGTGTCACGCAGCTCGACAAGCTGCTCGCCCGGGTGCAGGCGGCCAAGCACCTGACGTCGTCGGACCAGTCGACGCTCGAGAACGACATCTCGAACACGGAACTGCCCGGTATCCAGGCGTTGCAGCCCGAGGTCCAGGCGGCGACGACGTGTAAGGAGTTGTGGGGCTACGCGCATGCGATGGTGTACGACTTCCGGGTCTACGTCGTCATGACGCCGCAGACGGACCAGACGATCGCGGCCGACACCGAGACGTATGTCGACCAGAAGCTCTCGGGACTCGAGCCCAAGGTGCAGGCGGCCATCGCCAAGGCCCAGTCCGAGGGCAAGGACGTGAGCGGAGCCGAAGCTGCGTTCGCCGACATGCAGAACCAGGTCAGCTCGGCCGCTGCCGACGTGAACGGGCTGTCGGCGACGCTCCTGGCGCAGACACCTTCGGGCTACCCGGGCAACGAGTCGGTGTTCAAGAACGCCCGCAGCGCGGAGGAGAGTGCACGCACCGCGCTGAAGGCGGCGGCTGCCGACCTGAAGCAGATCCGCACCGACCTTCGGGGTGGCTCGTCCACCGGATCCAACCCGGCGGCCACGTCCTCGACCGCCTGACGCCGGCGGGCTGGCGGGCCCGCGCCTCGGTCGGGAGAATGACGCCGATGGAGGGCGCCACCTTCGAACGGGAGTTCACCGAGGAGATGCGGGCCCGCCGGGCCACCCTGTCGGTGTGGGGGAACGGCCCCGGCGACCGGTACGCCCCCCACACGCACGGCTACCACAAGGTCCTGCTTTGCCTGGAAGGGTCGATCGTGTTCCATACGCCGGACGGGGACGTGGCGCTGGCGGCGGGCGAGCGCCTGGACCTGGCGCCGGGGACCGAGCACAGCGCCACGGTCGGGGCGGAAGGCGTGCGCTGCGCCGAGGCGCACCTCCCATGATCGAGCGCTACACACGTGACGGTCTCGTCTTCGACGTGTCGGACCGGGGACCCTCCGACGGCCGCGTCGCCATCGCCCTGCACGGGTTTCCCGAGGACCGGGCGAGCTGGGCCGGTCTGGCCGAGGCGCTGGCGCCGTCGGGCGTGCGGGTGCTCGCACCCGACCAGCGCGGCTACTCACCGGGTGCCGTCCCGGACGGCCGCCGGGCGTACGTGGCCGACGAGCTCGTCGCCGACGTGCTGGCCCTGGCCGACGAGGCCGGTGCCGACCGGTTCGACGTCATCGGCCACGACTGGGGAGCGCTGGTGGCCTGGGCGGTCGCCGCCGCTGCACCGGAGCGGGTCCGCACGCTGACCGCGCTGTCGGTGCCGCACCCCCGGGCCGTCGTCGACGCGCTGGGGAGGAGCACCCAGCTGCTGCACTCCTGGTACATGCTCGCCTTTCAGGTCCCGGTGCTCCCCGAACGGCTGCTCGGTGCCGGCGGCGGGCGCGCGTTGCGCCGGGCGCTCGTGCGCACCGGGCTCGACGAGCAGACCGCGGCGCGCTACGCATCGAGGGCGACCCGTCCCGGTGGTCTGCGCGGGCCCGTCAACTGGTACCGGGCGCTGCCCTTGCAGGCCCGTCGCCCCCTCGGTCCGGTGAGCGTGCCGACGCTGTTCGCCTGGGGCGACCACGACGGTTTCATCACCCGGGTCGCCGCGCATCGGTGCGGCAACTACGTGACCGGTCCCTATACCTTCGAGATCGTGGTCGGGGGATCCCACTGGTTCCCCTTCGACGCGCCGGTGGACACGGCCGCGCTCGTGTTGGAGCTCTTCGCCTCGGCGGCCGACTGACGGCGGCCGCTCCGGTTCAGACGTCCATGGCGGTGTGCTCGTCGATCCCGAGTACGGCGAGCGCC
>DASRBM010000327.1:0-5629 GCA_035653635.1 Acidimicrobiales bacterium
AGTGTGGTTCCACTTGTAGATCGTGTTCAGGGGGACGCCGAGGTACTCGGCCAGGGTCTTCGGCGAGAACAGAGCAGCTCCCCGCACCACATCTGGCATCGCTGCCACCTCCCGTATCCGAAGCGTTCGGTCTTGAACGCTTGGAATACCAGGAGTGTAACTAGCAAGCCAAGCGTTGACAAGTAGGCGCCTGAAGATCAAACTGGAAGGCGATGCCGAGCCCCAAGCCACAGGTGCCAACCCTTGAACAGGTGATCGGCAGAAACCTCCGTCGCCTCCTTGGCACGCAGGACGAGGCGGCGCGCCTCGCGCGTGGGATCGGCCTCAACTGGGGTCGCTCCACCATCGCTGCGCTCGAGGCCGGCACCAAGACGCTCGATGCTGGCGAGCTGCTGGCCCTGGCTCTCGGCGTGGCACCGATGGGTGAACTTCTCGCCGGTGACGGCGATGTCCGCTTCGGCGCCGTGCGTACCTCGCTGGCCCGTGCCCGTGCCGCGTTCGCCGGGGGCGCCCCTGACCTTTCGTCCGAGGACGTCGGCTATCTGCTCCACGGCCTTGCCCTCATCGGGTCGGGTGATGCTGCCGGCATCGATCTCGGGCCGGTGCCGTATGGCGAAGCCGAGGAGAAGGCGGCGCGCAAGTTCGGGGTGAACGTCGAGACCCTCGTGAAGGCGGCACAGCGGCGATGGGGCCGTTCCATGTCCGCCGAGAGAGACGCGCGGGTGGCCGACATGGCCCCGGAGGGGATCGCTCCCCGCAGTCGTCAGGCGCTGCGCGGCCAGGTGACGCGCCAGCTCCTGACCGAGCTCGAGCCCGCTCTCGTCAAGAAGCAACGCAAGGGAGGCTGACGCCATGGGATACATCAGCAAGCGCAGCGGGAAATGGCAGGCCGCCTACCGCGCCCCTGACGGCCGCGAGCGCACGGCGACGTTCGACAAGAAGGTCGACGCCCAGCGGTGGATCAATACGAACCAGGCGGACATGGCGCGCGGGGTGTGGATCGACCCGAAGGCCGGCGAGATGCCGTTCCGCGTGTTCGCCGAGGGCTGGCTGGCCGACCGGCCGGACCTTCGGCCCCGGACCGTGACGCTCTACCGGAGCCTCCTCAGGCGCCACCTGTTGCCGGCGTTCGGTGACCAGCCCCTCGCCTCAGTCAGCTCATCGGCCGTCGCCCGGTGGCACACGGCGCTCAAGGTGAAGCACCCTGGCGCGGCGGCCAGCTCCTACAGGCTGCTCCGTGCCATCTTCGCCACGGCGGTGCGCGACGAGAAGCTCGTCCGCTCCCCCTGCCGGGTGCCGAGCGGCGCCACAGATCGCGCCGCGGAGCGGCCCATGCTCACCGTCGCCCAGGTCGACGCCCTCACCGACGCCATGCCGGCCGAGCTCCGGGCGGCCGTAGTCCTCGCTGCCTGGGGTGGCCTTCGCCGGGGCGAGATCCTCGGCCTGCGGCGCTCTGACATCGACCCGCTTCGGTCCCAGGTCCGCATCGAGCGGGCCCAGGTCGAGCTCAACGACGGAAGCGTGATCTTCGGACCACCCAAGACCGAGGCGGGTACACGCTCGGTCCACCTCCCCGACCATGCCCTCGCCGAGATCGAGCATCACCTCGAGGCTCACGTCGGTGTCGAGGGCTCCGCGTTGTTGTTCACCGGCCGAGGCGGCGTGCCCATGCGTCCGAGGACGCTCGCCGCTGCCTTCCGAGCGGCGCGGAGCGCGTGTCGCCTCGGCGATGTCCACTTCCATGACCTTCGGCACTTCAACCTGACGCTGTGCGCAGCTGCGGGCGCGACGACGCGCGAGCTGATGCGTCGTGGTGGCCACGCGTCGCCGGCGGCGGCACTGCGCTACCAGCACGCCACCGAGGACCGCGACAAAGCGATTGCCGACGCCCTGAGCGCGCTCGTGAGCGGCGCCGACGTCGTGCCCATCTCGGAAGCTCGGAGCCAACTCCCGCGGACAAGGCGCGGACAAGGGGGAAGATAGCCCAGGCGCATATGCCGCCTGACCTGGTCCTTCGTGCCCCCGGCAGGAGTCGAACCCGCAACCTGGTGGGTAGAAGCCACCCGCTCTGTCCAGTTGAGCTACGGGGGCGCTCGGCGCGGCCCTGTCGGCCCGGACACCGCCGCCAACAGGGTACCTGCGGGTGTCGTCATGGCCGCGGAAAGGTCCGAACCGGGTGTGTCATGCTGTAGGACCTGCACGGCGCCGTCCGGCCTGCATGGTGGCCGTAGCTCAGTTGGTTAGAGCGCCAGGTTGTGGCCCTGGAGGTCGGGGGTTCAAGTCCCCTCGGTCACCCCGAATTCCGCGTTTCGCCGTTCGGCGGGGCTCCCCCGGTCGCGTACACTCGCCGGTGCGCCTCTAGCTCAATGGCAGAGCAACGGACTCTTAATCCGCAGGTTGGGGGTTCGAATCCCCCGGGGCGCACCAAAGCGCGACCGCCACCATCGCGCTCGTCCCTCGTTCCTCCGGTCGGACACAATCGGACCTTCGGCCCTTCGGCTGCGTCTTCGGTTCCCATAGCGTCGAGGGACCGGAGGAGATTGCGGGGGGCTGCGACGGAAGGCAGCCACATGGGCGGCGACGGCGGCGAGGCCAGCGGCGAACCGGACACCGAACCGAGCGGTATGGCGCGCGCGCCGATCACCGTGTTGCTGGCCGACGACGAGCCCGGCGTCCGGCGGGTGCTGGCCAAGCTCATCGGACTCGAATCGGACCTGGAGCTCGTGGGCGCGGCGGCCGACGCCGAGGAGGCGGTCGAACTGGCGGCGAAGCACCGGCCGCATGTCGCTCTCATCGACATCGGCATCCCGAAGGGCACCGGCGTGGAGGCGACCCGTGGGATCCGGGCCGCTTCACCCGCCACCAAGGTCGTCGCCCTGTCGGGCTACGGCGACCGCGACCACGTCACGAAGATGCTGGCGGCCGGGGCCGTCGGCTATCTGGTGAAAGCGGCGAGCGTCGACGTCGTCGGCGCCATCCGGGCGGTGGAGCGCGGGGAGAGCGTGCTGTCGCGCGAGATCACCGGTGACGTGGTCGGGGCGCTGTCGGAACGTCTGGCCACCGAGGAGGAGATCGACGCCTCCATGCGCCGGCGTGCCGGTGAGATCCGTGCGCTCATCGAACGCCGCGGGTTCTCCATGGCCTTCCAGCCCATCTTCGACCTCCGACGCGACACGGTGGCGGGCGTCGAGGCGCTGGCCCGGTTCGGCTCGTCCCCCCTGCGCTCGACCGAGGCATGGTTCGCGGAGGCGTGGGACCTCGGCCTCGGGCTCGACCTCGAGCTCGCCGTCGTCGACGCCGCCCTCGACACGGCGTCACAGCGTCCCGACGGGGTGTACCTCGCCGTCAACGTGTCGCCGCTCACCATCACGAGCGCGCCGCTCCTGTCGTTGTTGGAGCGGGCTCCCCACGCGTCGTCCCTCGTGCTCGAGGTGACCGAGCACACGGTGGTGGAGGACTACGAAGCCCTCAACGGCCGCCTCGACGAGCTGCGCAGCCGTGGTATCCGCATCGCCGTGGACGACGCCGGCGCCGGCTACGCCAGCTTCCGCCACATCCTCCGGCTGCATCCCGACCTCATCAAGCTCGACGTCAGCATCGTGGCCGACGTCCACAACGACCCGGCCCAGCAGGCCCTGGCCGCGTCGCTCGTGACCTTCGCCGACAAGATCGGCTGCGCGGTGGTGGCCGAAGGCATCGAGGCGCCGGGTCAGCTCAAGTGCCTGGCAGGCATGGGCATCGACTACGGCCAGGGCTATTTCCTGGCCCGGCCGGCCGACGCCCTCGACGACCTGGTGGCGATCCGCCCCGGCTGAGCCGTCCCGCCGGCGTCGGCCACGGCGCAGCTGGCGACGTGGAAGCAGCTGCGGTCAGCGGGTGGCGAGCACCTCACCATGCAGCACGGCGAAGTAGCCGTCGGGGTCGTCCGCCCAGCGTCGCCACGCCTCCGACATGGCGACGAGGTCCGATTCGGCCGCCAACCCGTAGCTGCGGGCCTGCTCGGCGAAGTCGGAGGCGACCACGCGGTCGGCCCACAGACCGCCCCACCACGCCCGCGACTCGGGATCGGCGTAGGTCCACGTCGAACTGGACCCGACCACGTCCTCGAAACCGGCTGCCCGCACCCAGCCGTAGAGCTTGCGACCCGCATCGGCATCGGCGCCGTTGGCCGCGGTGACCCGGTGGTACAGCTCGAGCCACCGGTCGAGCACGGGGTCCTCGGGCGACCACACGAACGCGCCGTAGTCCCCGTCGCGGACGGCGAGGGTCCCACCCGGGCGCAGCACGCGGCGCATCTCGCGGAGCGCGCGCACGGGATCGGTGAGGTGCTGCAGGACCTGATGGGCGTGCACCACGTCGAAGGAGCCGTCGTCGTAGGCCAGCGCGTACACGTCGCCGACCTCGAACCGGACGTTGTCGACGGCGGCTTCGCCGGCATGGGCGCGGGCCTGGTCGAGCACGCCGGCGGCGGCGTCGATCCCGACGACCGCCCCCGGCGCCACCCGGCGGGCGAGGTCGGTGGTGATGGTGCCCGGCCCGCATCCGACGTCGAGCAGGGCCTGACCGGGGGCGAGGCGGGGAAGCAGGTAGGCCGCCGAGTTGTCGGCCGTGCGCCAGCGATGGCTGCGCACCACCGACTCGTGATGCCCGTGGGTGTAGCGCTCGGCGGTCATCGGCGAAATCTACCGAGGGCCCGGCCCGCATCGGGCACGAAAATAGGTACGACCGCATTGGCCAAAAGCCACGGCCCTACCAAGGACAATTGTACGCCTCCTTTTGCCGAAAGTGGTGCACCACAATTCGCATGTCCGGGCGTACGATTTACCTGGGGAAAGGCCGGAAATGCCGGCGTCGCCCCGATGGGTTTTTCGGAACCCGGGGAGGTCCATATGCACGCATTCGCGTTGTTCCTCTTCTTCTCCTTCGGCGTCATGGCCATGACCATGCTCGGGGAGCGCTACCTGCACCACGACCGGGAGCGATGGGTGTTCGTGGCGTGCGCCTTCGGTATCGGCCTGGCCTGGCTGGCGGACCTCAACATGTGGACGGCGTGGGGTATCCACCTGCGCTACGACTGGGTCGGCGTCACCATGACCGGCCTGGCCATGGGCGGGGCGGCCACCTTCGTGCACTCGGTGACCGAGTTCTTTTCGGGCCTGCACCGCAAGTTCCACGACCAGGCCGAGGTCATGGAGCAGCACGAGCTGCGCCGGGCCGCCTGACGAAGGACGTGGTGCGGCCTCTGCCGCCGCACCGGAAGCATTCCGCCTGAGCGGGCGGCCCGTCGGTGCGCCGACGGGCCGCTTCGCGTCGCGGGCCTAGTGGACCTCGATCCCCCAGCTGCCCTTGAAGCTCTCGCCCGGCGCGAGGGTCACGAGCCCCTCACCGGTGCGGAGCGCGTCCGGCGGACAGGACATGGGCTCCAACGCCAGGGACCGGCGACGCCGCTCCTCGGGGGCGACGGTGTCGCCCGTGTAGGCCATGACGTAGCGGAAGCTCCGGTCCATCCACAGCACCAACCGGCGGTCGCGGTCGGGATGCGACAGCGTCACCCGGGCGTTGCCGTCCTCGTCACGGGCCAGGTCGCCGAAGCAGGTGTCGAGCCGGGTGGGGCCGACGGGCCGGGCCG
>DASRBM010000328.1:0-3648 GCA_035653635.1 Acidimicrobiales bacterium
CGACGAGCACACCGCCTCGATCAATCAGGGCTGGCCGTACCCGTTCGTCACGTTCAGCGGCGGCCAGTGGGGCAGATCGTTCCTCCTCCCGACTCCGCCAGGCCAGTTGGCGGCGAACGAGGTCCGCGACCCGGTCGAAGAGGACTACTACTGGTCGGACGGCGTCGCCATCTCCGACTGGGTGACACCGAACTACTTCAACGACCACCAGACGGTCAGCGGCGGTGGCACCTATGACTACATGGGGCTCGTCCAGCAGCCGTTGGAGATCAGGCCGGGCGGCTACCAGGCGATCTACGTGATCGACTACATCACCCCCGCCGGGGAGACGTACACCGGCTGGATCAGCCTGACGAACTTCCGCCGCCAGGATCCCGCGCAGCGCGGGTTCCTCGACGACACGGGCGGCAAGGCGATCAACGTCGATGACGAGCTGAGCCGCGCCCGCCGGTGAAGATCCTCTGGCATTCGAACGCCCCGTACGTCCCGACCGGGTACGGGCAGCAGACAGACATCGTCACCCGCCAGCTGCGGGCCGCAGGCCACGACGTGGCGATCTCCTGCTTCTGGGGGCTTGGCGGCGCGATGCTCGAGCGGGAAGGGATCAGGCTCTACCCGGCCGACGAAGAGTGGGGAAACACGACGCTCGTCGGGATCGCGCACCACTTCGGAGAAGGGGACGCGTCACGCGTCCAGGTGATCACCCTCATGGACGTATGGGTGCTGACGGCGAAGATCCTGTCCACGCTCAACCTGGCGTCCTGGGTGCCCGTCGACCATGACCCGCTGCCGCCGCGCGTCCGCGAGTTCTTCGCCCGGACCGGCTCCCACCCGATCGCCATGTCCAGGTTCGGGGAACGGATGCTTCGGGACGCCGGACTGGACCCGTCCTACGTCCCGCACGGGATCCCCACCGACGTGTTCCGGCCGGTCCCGCAGGATGTCGCCCGGCAGCTGGTCGGGGCGATCCCCGCCGACGCGTTCTGCGTCGGCATGGTCGCCGCGAACAAGGGGCAGGCGCTGCCGCGGAAGTGTTTCCCCCAGGTGTTCCGTGCGTTCGCCGAGCTCGCCCGCCGCCACGACGACGCGTTCCTCTACTTGCACTCAATGCGGCAGGAGCCGAAGAACGGCCTCGACCTCGTCCAGTTGGCGGACGTGATGGGGGTCCCGCTCAGCCGGATCGTGTTCACGCCGCCGCTCGCCCTGGCGCTCGGCATGGAGCAGGAGAAGATGGCCGCCGTGTACAGCCAGTTCGACGTCTTGGCCAACTCGTCCCTCGGGGAGGGGTTCGGGATCCCGATCGTGGAGGCGCAAGCCTGCGGGGTGCCGGTGATCGTCACCGACTGCACCGCCATGTCCGAGCTCGTCGGCGCCGGCTGGTCGGTCGGCGGCGAGCTCCTCTACGACCCGTCCCAGGGTGCGCACTACACGCTCCCCCGCCACGACGACCTCGTCGACGCGCTCGAGCAGGCGTACCAGTCGCGGACCGGGAAGCCTGACCCGGCGGCCATCGAGTTCGCCGCCGGCTACGACGCCGCCAAAGTGTTCGAGGCGTACTGGCGGCCGGTACTGGCGACCCTGGAGGAGCGAGTCGCCGCCCGGGCGGCGATCCCCGGCCTCCGCCCGAACCGCGCGACGCGCAGACGGGCGAAGGCGAAGACGTGAGCGGCGTCGAACCCTGGCTCGTCCAGTACCTCCCGCGCGCACAGGCGGCCGGGGTCGCCCTCGACGTCGGCGCGAACGAGGGTGACTGGACTCGCGCGCTCGCCGACCGCTGCGACGCGGTCCACGCCTTCGAGCCTAACCCGCAGGTGGCCACCCGCCTCCGGGTCGCGGTCGCCCCGTACCGAAACGTCCGCCTCGTCGAGCTCGCGCTCGGAGACCGGGTCGGCGACATCGACCTCGACCTGTACGAGCGCAGCGAATGGGCGACCTCCTATCCGGCCACCAGCCTCGACGCGTACCGGGCAGGCGAACCGATCGGCTCCATCACCGTCCCCTGCCACACGATCGACCGGCTCGGCTACCAGTTCCGGTCCGTCCACTACATCAAGATCGACGTCGAAGGAGCCGAATGCGCCGTCCTGCGCGGCGCGAAACGGACGCTCGCCGCGTCACGGCCGACGGTGCTCACCGAAGTCCACTCGGCCCGAAACCGAGACTGGACGGTTGGATGCTTGCGCCGTGCCGGGTACGTCGTCGATGTGATCACCCACCCGGACCCGGCCGTCCCCGCCGGCCACTGCTGGGTGCTGGCGCGTCCTGGCCTGGCCGTACAGTGACAGTGACGTGAGCTACGTCACCGCCGCCCAGCTCCTCGACACGCTCGGCGTGACGTCCCCGTCGGCGCAGCAGACGGCGGACGCGTCCGCGGCTGTCGCCGCCGCCACGATGGCGATCGACAACCTCTGCCAGCGGCCGGGGACGCCCACCCGGGACGGGTTCGGCGTCGACGCCGACGCCCTCCAAGTCCGCTACTACAGCCCCGCCCGGTGGGATCGGCTGCCGATCGACGATCTCGTCCAGTTGACCAGCCTCCAGACCCGGGACGACGGGGTCGACATCGACACGCAGGACGGCGGTGCGACCACCTGGACGTTGAACACGGACTTCGTCCTCCAGCCGGAGAACGCGGCGGCTGCTGGCTGGCCGTACACGCACGTCCAGGTGGTCCCGGCTGGGGCGTACACGCTCAACGTCGTCTACCCGCGCTCCGTGAAGATCACCGGGAAATGGGGGTGGCCGGCGACACCGCAGGCGGTCGTCGACGCGTGCACCCTGATCGCGGAACGGTTGTACAAGATGAAGCGTGAGGGGCCGCTCGGCGTGGTCGCCTTCCAGCAGGAGGTCGTCCGGGTCGCTTCCGCCGACCGCAACGTGATGCTCCTCCTCGCCCCGTACATGCGGATGCGGGTGATCGCGTGAGACCCGACGGGCTCACCGACGACGAGGGGTACGTGATGGACGCGCTCGTTGACGCCGCCGACGCGTACGCCGACCTGCCTGTTGAACACCCGGCCGAACCGGGCGAGTTCGAGCAGGCGATCCACCGCGCCCAGGACCTGCTCGCCGTCCGGGTCGCCCGTCGAGACCATCCGGCCGGCTGGGCGCGCTTCCAGAACGGACGTCTAGTGGACGCGGAGGCGTAGCCATGGCCTGCCGCGCCCGCCACACGCACACGAGCACGAGGACGCGCGCCCACCACCAGGTGCACCACCGGCACCGGACGACGAGACACCACGGGTCGCGCGTCCACCAGACGCACGCCCGCCGGCCGCGCCCGACGACCGCCCCCTGCGGCGGCGGGCACACCACAGGATCCACCGGGTTGTAGGCGATGCCGCACTCGATCGCTGACATCCGGGCCGCCATCGCGGACGTCCTCACCGGTCACTACTCGCCGCTCGGATGGACGGTGAGCAAGTACCTGAGCTCACAGGTGCAGCCGCCGTGGATGGACATCGAGATCGGGCCGATCGACTACGACCAGGCGATGCGCCGCGGCGACGACGCCGTCCACGTCACCATCCGCGCCTACACCCAGTGGGGTGACACGGACGTCGGCCAGGCGGCCCTCGACCCGCTCATCGACCTCCAGGGTCCCGACTCCGTGAAGACCGTGCTCGAGCAAGACAAGACGCTCGGCGG
>DASRBM010000329.1:0-4901 GCA_035653635.1 Acidimicrobiales bacterium
ATGGGCGGCCGAAGGCTTGCACCCGGCCACGTTGGCGCCAGGCGGCGGCACGTCCGGGCCGTAGCGGGCGCCGGCCACGACGGCGGTGGCGAGGAAGCTCCACACGACCGGGTAGCGGGCCTGCGTCGAGGCAGAGGCGGAGCCGCCGACGCCGAAGCCGACGATGCCGACAAGTCCCGCCGCCACGGCCGAGAGCAGCCGCCTTCCGCCCACGTCGCCCACCTCTTCTCCTTATCGGCCCAGCTCGTGCATGGAACCTGCATCGAGGGTGGCACGACGTAGCAATGGTCGCAAACCCACCCGTGACGGCGGCGGGGCGCGTAGCGTCGGGGCGCGATCGGCTCGGGAGGGTCCCACGTGGGCGAGATACAGGACCGCCGCCAGCACCTCGGCACCGGTGGCAAGCGCCGCCGCATGATCCCCGGTCACACCGTCACGGTCGGGACGCGACCGGACCGGCCCGGTTGGCTGTTCGGGGTGTGCGAGTGCGGCGAGGAGACCGAGGCGCAGCTGCCAGGAGTCGTGGAGGCATGGGTCACCGTGCACCGCTGGCAGGTGAGCCGGGGACTGCCCGGCGAGCGCGAGGCCGACGCCTGAGCGGCGGTGCCGAGCCCGCTGCGGCGCGGGCCGGCCGCTAGGGCTGGGTGTACACGTCGGGGCCGAAGGTGGCGGGCACGTCGGCGGCGAAGCCCAGGCGGTGCAGGCCGAACAGATCCTCGATGGAGCCGAGCAGGGCGTAGTGGTTGTACGCCACCTTCGACACCGTGCCGGGCTTGACGTAGGGAGAGAGCACGACGGCACCCACCTGACCGCCGCCCGGTCCGTCGATGCCCGGCAGCGGCGAGTTCGGCCCCGGAAGCTCCCCGCAGCACGAGCTCGAGTCGCCGTTCGGCGGCCCGCCGGCCTCGTCGAAGGTGACGACCAGCATGCCGCCGTTCAGGTAGGCGGGCGACGAGGTGATGATCGGCACCCACGTGCGGAGGAACGCATCGGTGTCGGCCACCGCGCTCGAGCCCGGGGTGGGCTCGTTGGTGCAGGGGAAGTCGTGGCCGTCGTCGCAGAGGTTGGGCACGATGAACGAGAGGTTCGGCGTGGTGGCTGTGCTGGCGAGGTCTTGGACCAATCCGGTCGTGCCGGGGAGGGCGCTCGCCGGCACGGCACCGGTGGACGAGCCGAGCGGGACCACGTGCTCGTCGCAGTAGGCGCCGTTGTCGATGATGGAGTGGAAGTACACGAAGGGGTCGTGACGGCTGACGTAGCCGTCGCCTGCCACCGCCGTCTGGGTCTTGTCCTGGCTGTTGAGCGCCGGGTGTCCGCAGTTGGCCGCCTCGCGGGTGGGCACGTTGCCCATGTCGCCCATGTAGCCCTTCCAGCTGAGGCCGGCTCCGGTGAGCTGATCCCCGATCGTCTCGACCGAGGTCGGGTACACGCAGCCGGTGCCGACCGCCTGCCCGTCGAGCGGTGTCGACGCTGGGAGGGCGCCCGGTGCCACCACCGGACCCGTCCCCACGAAGTCGTCGTAGATCTGGCAGTCGCCCTGGCTCTGCGGGTTCGGCGCCTGTCCGCTCACCATGGCGACGTAGTTGTCGTTGCTCTCGTGCCCGGTGCCGAAGTAGTTGGGCAGGTACGCGCCCTCGGAGACGAGGATCTGCGCCAGGTAGGGGTCCGCCGTCGAGTTGCCGAAGGTGGCGCTCGCGTTCTCGTTCTCGAGGACGATCACGAAGACATGCGTGACGGGCGGCAGGGTGCTCACGGCCGGGGTGGCCGCCGGAAGGGCGACGATGGCCGCAGCCGCGGCTCCCCCGAGGAGCGCCGCCCTGGTGACGACGTGACGAAAGATGCCCATGTTGCGTTGTCCGCCCTTCGGCGCCCGACCGCCAGGCGCCCGAGATCCGCCGGTCGGTTCGGACGGTAGCGACCCAAGGTGAACCGCCCGCGACCACTTCTCGACGGCAGGGCGAAATCTCGGGTCCGTCGGCCGTGGACACGCCTCGTCAACGCAACGTTGGCCTGTTCGTGTCACGACTGTTGCGCACGGTTAACCCGTGCTGGTTAGGGTGCGCCCCGATCGGCGGAATCGACCCGGGGCGGCGGATGCCCCGGGGACCTCGGAGGTGCGCAGTGGCTCCCACGCGGCGGGATTTCCTTCGCGGCACGGTGCTCGCGGCCGGAGCGGCGGCCCTGGGCGCAACCGTGTCCCGCGGTGGCATGGAACCGGCCGTGCAGGTCGGTCCCGGCCAGGGTGTCCTCGACCTGCCGGTGCCGGCACTGCCCGACCCGCAGGCGTCGGGGATCGAGCACGTGGTCGTCGTGATGATGGAGAACCGCAGCTTCGACCACTTCCTCGGATGGCTGCCGAACGCGAACGGGCGCCAGGCGGGGCTGAGCTACACGGATCCGAACGGCAACGCGGTCGCCACCTGGCACGCGACCATGCCGAACGGGTGTGGCTTCAACGATCCGGACCACTCCTACGAGGGTGGCCGCATCGAGTACGACGGCGGCGCCATGGACGGGTTCCTCAAGGACACGGCCAACGACCATTACGCGGTGAGCTACTACCAGGCGGCCGACCGGCCGTTCATGAGCCAGCTGGCTCTCAACTACACGACCTGCGACAACTACTTCTGCTCGATCCTCGGCCCCACCTATCCCAACCGCATGTTCATGCATGCGGCGGCGACCGACCGGCTCGACAACACGTCGACGGTGTCGACGCTGCCGACGATCTGGGACCGGCTCAATGTGGTCGGCGGACCGACCGGGCGCTACTACTTCTCGGACGTGCCCTTCCTGGCGCTGTGGGGACAGAAGCATCTGCCCATCTCGGCGCCGGTCGAGCAGTTCTTCGCCGACATCGCCGCCGGCACTCTCCCCAACGTCAGCTACATCGACCCCCGGTTCGAGGACGAAGGCGACGGCACCTCCAACGACGACCACCCGCTGGCCGACATCCGGGCCGGAGACTCGTTCCTGTCCGAGCTGTTCGGGGCGGTGTCGAGCAGCTCGCTCTGGGAGCGCACCCTGTTCATCGTCAACTACGACGAATGGGGTGGGTTCTTCGATCACGTCGCCCCGCCGAGGGTGACGCCGGGTGTGCCCATCGGCTCGCCGGCGTCGAGCGGTGTGGACACCGACCTGGTGGGGGGCAAGGTGCTCACCGGATTCCGGGTGCCGGCCATCGTGGCGTCCCCGTTCACGAAGGGCAGCCCGGCCAACCCGACCGTGGCCCACTCGTTCTTCGATCACACGTCGGTGCTGAAGCTCATCGAGTGGCGGTGGGGACTCGAGCCGCTGTCCGCCCGCGACGCGTCGACCGCGGCCGGCGACCCCGGCAACCTGGCCACCGTCCTCAACCTGGCCGCTCCGGATCCGAGCGTTCCGGCACTTCCGGCGCTCCTGCCGTTCGTACCCGAGTCGTGCGCAGCCGGGAACCCGGCCATCGGCGGGGGCACCGCCCCGACGACCGCGGCGGCGGGTGACGACACCTGGGCGGCGCTGCGGTCGTCGCCGCTCATGAAGGGCTGGCGCTGAGCGTCAGGGCCCCGGTTCCCCCTGGTCGGGCCGCTGATCTCGACTGCCCCGGAGGCCACTAACATCGTGTGGCCGTTCCCCCTGGGGAACAGCGGGGTGTAGCGCAGCTTGGTTAGCGCGCCACGTTCGGGACGTGGAGGCCGCCGGTTCAAATCCGGCCACCCCGACCAAAAATTTCCTGGTCAGCCTGGCGGCCGGCCGGCCTCCCGTTGCGGGTCCTGGTCCCCATCGCGCGTCCATCGCGCTCGTCGGATGGTGTTCCCTCGGTCGCCGTTGTCGTCCACCTGGGTCCCCTGTGATCCGTTTGGTGGTGTCGAGTCTGGTGGAGGGGGCAGGAACCGAGTCGCCAGCGCCTCGGAGGCCCGGCGCTCGGACGTCTCCAGCGCCTCCGCGTAGATGTCGAGCGTCATCCGCACATCCGCGTGGCCAAGCCGTCGCTGGGCCACCTTGACGTCCACGCCCTCGGCCACCATGCCGGTCGCATTGGCCCGCCGAAGATCGTGGAACCCGGCCCCTTCGCACCCGGCGGCCCGGCAAGCACTGAAGGGCGGAGCCGGATACCGCCGGCGAAGTGCACGATCGCCTACACGCAGTGTGACACAGCGGTGTGTCACCAGCAGGTCAGAAGCACTCGTCCACCGACGTCCGCCGTAGTACGTGCACTTGTGTCAGCTCGCTGTGCATCAGGTGTCCTGCACGGACGCCCCTGGTATGAACGCCGACGATCCTCCGTCTCAAGACGTCGAGACCACCGAGGAGGTCGACGCTCACTGACGAGACTCCGACGACGTGCAACGGGCCACCGCTCATGCTTCGTGTCTGCAGGTTCGCCAGAGCTTGACCACGTCCTGGAGTTCAGGGGGTGCACCGGGCGCACGTCGCTAGCGTCCTGCGACTCCTCGCCGCAGTCCTCGCCGCCCGCCCGCAGTCCTCGCCGCTAGTCCTCGCCACTTATGGAAGTCGCACGGTCCCCAGGCGGTCCTCGACGGACTTGGCAAGACTGTCGATACTGGACCTGTGACAGCTCAAGGCAAGGTGCCACCGTCCGCTTCCCGTTTTCGGCAACCGCTGAGCCTCCTCTACGTGCCGCCATGGCTCCGGAAGCCGAGATGGGTCGGCATGCGGGAGCACGACTATGCCGGGCCAGCCGTCCTTGAGGCTCCGCTCTTCCTGATCAGACTGCTGAAGGCGGCGGTGCGACCCATCCTCTACGTCGGTCTGGTGTTGGGTCGAACGCTGTCACTCCCACTCCGGCCTCGGAGGACGACAGCCCCGTAGGGCGGCGGCCTCAGCCCGTTGGCCGGAGTCGATACTCCTTTAGGAGAACCGGCGGCCGTCCGCTGGCGGGCTCGTGATCGCCGTGGAGT
>DASRBM010000330.1:0-4521 GCA_035653635.1 Acidimicrobiales bacterium
TTGCCGTTTATCTGCACGACCATCGTCACCGTCTCGGGCCGGGCCAGCGCGGGGTCGAAGGAGGGCCAGGGCCGGGTGTGCACGTGGGCGCCCGCACCGTGCCGCCGCTCCCAGGCCTCCGCACTCAGGTGGGGGGCCATCGGTGCGAGGACGAGCAGCAGCGCGTCGGCGGCGGCGTCGAAGCTCGGTCCGTGGGGGCCGTCGGGCGCTTCGCGCAGGTACTGCTGCAGCTGGTTGGCGAACGACATACAGGCGGCCACGGCCGTGTTGAACGACCACCGCTCGACGTCGTCGGTCACCTTGGCGATGAGGCCGTGCGTGGCCCGCTGCAGCTCCACGTCGGCGGACACGGGCTCGCCCTGGCGTCGGTCCGACGTGGCCTCGGCCGTGAGCCGCCACACCCGTTCGAGGAAGCGGCCGCACCCGTCGATGACCTCGTCGGTCTGCGACGTCCAGTCCATGTCGTCGGCCGGCGGACCGACGAAGAGGTGGAACAGACGCAGTGCGTCGGCGCCCACCGAGTCGAAGTAGCGCTGGGGCGTCACCAGATTGCCCTTCGACTTCGACATCTTCTTGCCGTCCATGCGGATCATGCCCTGGGTGAACAACCGCGAGAACGGTTCGCGTGGCACGCCCGGCGCGATGCCCGTGTCGACGAGGGCCTTCGTGTAGAAGCGGGCGTAGAGCAGGTGCAGGATGGCGTGCTCGATGCCGCCGATGTACTGGTCGACGGGCATGTAGTGGGCGGCGACGACCGGATCGAAGGGCCGGTCCTCCGCCCACGGGTCGCAGAACCGCAGGAAGTACCACGACGAGTCGACGAAGGTGTCCATCGTGTCGGTCTCGCGCTCGGCAGGCCCATCGCACCGCGGGCACGTCGTGTGGCGGAACCCCTCGTGCCGCTTGAGCGGCGACTCGCCGGTCGGGAGGAACTCCACGTCGTCGGGGGCGAGGACCGGAAGGTCCTCGTCGGGCACGCCGACGACCCCGCATCCGCCCGAGCAGTACACGACCGGGATGGGACATCCCCAGTAGCGCTGACGCGACAGCAGCCAGTCGCGCAGCCGGTAGTTGACCGTGCGGGCGCCGATGCCCTGTTCCTGGAGCCAGTCAGCGGCCCGGGCCTTGGCCGCGGCGATGTCGAGGCCGTCGAGGAAATCGGAGTTGATCTTGGTGCCGTCGCCCGTCCAGGCCCCGCCCTCGAAGCCCTCGGGAGGCTCGGTGGTGCGCACCACCGGCAGCCCGTGCACCTGGGCGAAGTCCCAGTCGCGCTCGTCCTCGGCCGGCACGGCCATGATGGCGCCCGTTCCGTAGCGCATGAGGACGTAGTCAGCCACGTAGACCGGGATCTGCTCGCGGGTGAAGGGGTTCACCACGTGGCCGCCGGTGAACGCGCCCCGCTTACCGGCGTCCGCGCCGCTCGTGCGATCGAGCTCGGAGGCCGTAGCCGCCGCCCGCCGGATCTCGTCCACCACCGGCCGCTGCTCCGCCGTGGTGAGGACGTCCACGAGGGGGTGCTCGGGGGCGACCACCGCGTAGGTCATGCCGAAGCTCGTGTCGGGGCGGGTGGTGAACACCCGCAGGGTCAGGCCGTCGTGGCCGACCACGGCGAGGTCGAACTCCACGCCCTCGGAGCGCCCGATCCAGTTGCGCTGCATCGTCTTCACCCGCTCGGGCCACTCGAGCCCGTCGAGGGCCTCGAGCAACTCGTCGGCGTAGGCCGTGGTCCGGAAGAACCACTGCTCCAGCTCGCGCTGCACCACCACGTCGCCCGAACGCTCACAGGTGCCGTCGGCCAGTACCTGCTCGTTGGCGAGCACCGTCTGGCACCCCGGGCACCAGTTGACCGGCGCCTCGGCCCGGTAGGCGAGGCCGGCTTCGAGGAATCGGAGGAAGATGTACTGGTTGAAGCGGATGTAGGCGGGGTCGTGGCTGCGGATCTCGCGGCGCCAGTCGTAGACGGCGCCAAGGGCCTGGACCGACGCCTTCAGCTCGGCGATGCGGGCATCGGTGAAGGTGCGCGGGTGCTCTCCGGTGCGGATGGCGGCGTTCTCGGCCGGCAGACCGAAGGAGTCGAAGCCGAAAGGCGACAGCACGGCGTCGCCACGCATGGTGCGGTACCGCACGAGGAGGTCGCCGAAGGTGTAGTTGCGCACGTGCCCCTGGTGCGCGGCGCCGCTCGGGTAGGGGTACATGCACAGCACGTAGCGGGGCGGCCGGGGGTCGTCGGCGTCGATCTCGTAGGTGCCCTCCGCCGCCCACCGGGCCTGCCACTTGCGCTCCACTTCCTGGACGTCGTAGGCCCTGGCCATTGCTCGATTGTAGGGAGCACGGCCGCCGGCCCCGGGCGGGGCCCGCAGTGGGGACTGATATCGTTGCCCGACGCCCCGGGGGCGTAGCTCAGCTGGTAGAGCGCTTGACTGGCAGTCAAGAGGTTCGTGGGTTCGAGTCCCATCGCCTCCACCACCGGGATCCGGCCCGCGCCGTGGCGCGCCCCGCCGCCCCTGCTGTCCCGCTCGACCGTCGCGTAGGTTCCCGCTCGCCGTGGAGGTGATCCCGGCGCGGTCGCGGTGCCGAACCCTGGGAAACCAGGTGCGGGAGGAGCCGAATGACCGACGACGCGACGATGATGTGGGACGAGGTTGCCGACATCGGCAGCCTCCTCTCCGAGTTCGGGCCGGCCGAGTTCGACACACCGAGCCTGTGCGCCGGCTGGCGGGTCCGGGACGTGCTCGGCCACATGGCGCTCGGCCATACGACGCCCTTGCCCCGGATGCTGGCGACGGTGGCCCGCCACGGGTTCAAGGTACCGAAGGCGTCACTCGTCGAGTCCCGCAAGCGCTTCGAAGGAGCGACACCGGACGAGATCCGCGCCTTCTGGCAGACGGTCATGGTGGCCCAGCACCCCCGCAAGGGGATCACCAAGATGATCCCGACGAAGACGGGGTTCCTCGACCACCTTGTCCACAACCAGGACATCCGCCAGCCCACCGGCCGCCCCCGGCACATCCCCGAGGAGCGGCTGCGACGGGCGCTCGAGCTCGTACGCAGCGAGGGGAACGGATTCCTGAACCCGAAGAAGAACTTGGCCGGTCTCACCGTGCGAGCCACCGACATCGACTTCTCGGCGGGCGAGGGCCCGGTGGTGGAGGGCACGGCCGAGGCGATCGTGATGGCCGCCACCGGACGCACGGTGGCGGCCGCCGACCTCTCGGGCGACGGTGCTCCCGTCCTGCGCCAGCGCATCGGCGCCTGACCTCCGGGGCGGCCTTGCCCTGCTGTTGTTCCCACGGTGAGTGACGATTGGCTCTAGCCTTGCCACAATGCGTAGTGGGCGGTTATCGACCATGGCCATCGGGTGGGAAGAGCGCATAGAGCGTTTCGTCGAGGCCAGGAGCCAGGCTGCCCGGGATTCGGGTGATGACGGGCCGCACCGGGCATGGGCCGAAGGCGCATGGTTCGTGCTCGAGTTGGCCCGCCAGCTCGACACCCGCGATCCGGCGGACGTTCGCCGGGCCGGAATCCAACGCCTGACGAGCTGGCGCATGTCACCGTCCCCCGTAGACCATGAACGGTGGCAGGCGGCGGCTTGGGCGCTCGAGGAGCTGGCCCGGCGTGCGCCGCTTCCCGACGAGCCAGTTCCCCGCGCCGCCAATCGACGGCGGCTGCGCGTGCTGCGCAGCGTGTCCGGCGAAGGCGAAGGGCGCGTCGTGCGGATCCGCCACGAGGTGGTGGGCGCCGGCGACCCCGACCTGGCCGACACGCTCCACGTGCGCCCGGGTGATGGCGGCGCCGAGGTGATCGCCGAGTACGAGCAGCCCCCGGCTCGCGACGCCATGCGGGCCTGAGAGGCACGCGCGACTGAGACGCAGCGTCTTCGGTCGCGCGACCGTCACGCGCGTCGGGGTCCGCTCCCTCGCGGCGGCCGGCCGCGGGCCGCACGGCAACGGGCAATGCGGATGAACGAGATGCGCCGACAGCGCGTCGAACGCGCGCCGAGTTGGACGAATTGTGTGGGCGCGCGACGCGAAACGCGGATGTCGCGTCACTAGCATCTCGCCGTGCGCTGGGGGCGGGTGGCGAAGTTCGCCGTGGCATTGTCCTCGGTCGCAGGCGTGATCCTCACCGCCGGCGTGCACGGCGCCGGTGCCGATGCACCGCATTTCCCCGGCGGCGGCGTGCTCGCCCTCGGCGACGCCAAGCTGCACGGTGACTTCTCCGGCATGAGCGTCAATTCCCCCCTGGAGGCGCTGGCACCGACCGCCGACGGCAACGGCTACTGGGTGGCGGCGGCCGACGGCGGGGTCTTCGCCTTCGGCGACGCACCGTTCCTCGGCTCCATGGGCAACCGCGGGCTGTACGCGCCGATCGTCGGCATGGCATCACCCGACACCGGGGGCTACTGGCTCGTCGCTCTCGACGGTGGCATCTTCGCCTTCGGCGACGCACCGTTCCTCGGCTCCATGGGCGGCACGCGCCTCGCGCAGCCGATCGTCGGCATGGCTGCCACTCCCGACGGCC
>DASRBM010000331.1:0-2181 GCA_035653635.1 Acidimicrobiales bacterium
CCTGGTTGACGGCGTCCGCGCAGTTCCCGCTCCCACCCGCGCTCTGGCAGGCCTGAGCCAGCTGCACCAGATGCGGACCGGTGACGGCGAGCACCACGCCGAGGACGGCGAGGCCGACGGCGGCCACCATCCCCTGGGCCCGGAACTGCCGCCACGACAGCGCGATCACTGGGCCACCTCGAGCCGGGGCGCCCGTCGCCGCCTCGTGGTCGTCCCGCGGCGCATGTAGGCGAGGACGAGGTCCTCGAGGTCCACGTCCTCGGTGACGAGGCTCGGGTCGAGCACCGGACCGTCGGTCCGCACCAACATGGTCGACTGCCGGTCGGTGTGGCTCTCCTCGATGAGCTCCATCGTGCTCGGCAGCGTTGCCGGATCCCTTCGGGGACCGACGATGCGACGGTGAGCGGCGAGCGTCGGTTCGACCTCACCGGCCAGCTGCACCCGCGAACCGACGAGCACCACGACGTAGTCGCACACCCGTTCCAGGTCGGCGACGAGGTGGGACGACAGCACGACGCTCACCCCGTGCTCGACCACCACCTCCATCAGGCTCTGCAGGAACTCGCGCCGGGCCATCGGGTCGAGGCTCGCCACCGGTTCGTCGAGCACGAGCACCTCGGGGCGCTTGGCGATGGCGAGCGTGAGCGCCAGCTGGGCGCGTTGGCCACCCGACAGCGACCCCGCCCGCTGGTCGGGATCGAGGTCGAGCTCGTCGATCCGGTCGCGGGCGAGCGCGGCGTCCCACCCGGGGTTCATCCAGGCGCCGAAACGGAGGTGGTCGGCCACCGTAAAGCGGCTGTAGACGGGCGTGTCCTGGGCCACGAAGCCGACCCGGGCGAGCTGGGCGGCATCCGCCGCCGGCGGCCGGCCGAGGACTTCGATGCTCCCCGCCGACGGGGCGAGCAACCCGACGGCCAGGTGGAGCAGTGTCGTCTTGCCGGCGCCGTTGGGTCCGACGAGCCCAACCACGTGGCCCGGCGGGATCTCGAGATCGCAGTCGTTGAGGGCCCACTTGCGGCCGTAGCGCTTGCCCAGCCCCCGGGCCTCGAGCACGGGCGCGCTCACGCTATGTCCTCCTGAGCTGCGGCCCGAAAGGAGTCGCGGAACAGTGCCTCGATGCTCTCGTCGTCGAGCCCGGCGCGCCGTGCCTTCGCCAGCCAGCGCACCAGGTCCTGACGGAGCGGCCCGTGAGCGGCCAGGCTGGCCGCCCCGAGCGAGCCGGTGACGAAGGTGCCCACGCCGGGTCGCGCCCCCACGAGTCCCTGGTGCTCAAGCTCGCGGTACGCCTTCAGCACGGTGTTCGGGTTGATGGCGAGCTGCGCCACCACCTCCTTCACCGTCGGCAGGCGGTCGCCCGGCTGCAGCACGCCGAGGCGCAGGGCCTGGCGCACCTGATGGACGATCTGCAGGTACGGCGCGACGCCGGAGCGGCCTTCGAGGTGGAACTCGATCACGGCCCGTCCTCCATTTCACTAGGAGCCTAGATAAATAGTGCTCCGAGAGAAGGGGCCTGTCAAGCTCCTTCTCTCTCCGAGAGGTACCGGAGCGCCGATCTACGCTGCTCCCGATGGTGACGAGCCCGATCCGGTACGTGTGCGGAGCTGCATCATGCGCGTGATGGTCACCGGCGGGGCCGGCTTCATCGGGGCCAACTTCGTCCACTACACCCGTCGCCACCGGCCCGACGTCGAGGTCACCGTCCTCGACGCCCTCACCTATGCCGGCAACCGGGCCAACCTGACCGAGGTCGAGGACGAGGTCCGCTTCGTCCACGGCGACATCACCGACGCCGAGCTCGTCGACCGGCTCGTGGCCGACGCCGATGTGGTCGTGCACTTCGCGGCCGAGTCGCACAACGACAACTCACTCGCCGATCCGTGGCCCTTCGTCAACACCAACCTGATCGGCACCTACTCGATCCTCGAGGCGGTGCGCCGGCACGGAAAGCGGCTGCACCACATCTCGACGGACGAGGTGTACGGGGACCTCGAGCTCGACGACCCCGAGCGCTTCACCGAGACGACCCCGTACCAGCCCTCGAGTCCCTACTCCTCGACCAAGGCGGGATCCGACCTCCTCGTGCGGGCGTGGGTGCGCTCGTTCGGTGTCGTCGCCACCATCTCGAACTGCTCCAACAACTACGGGCCGTACCAGCACGTGGAGAAGTTCATCCCCCGCCAG
>DASRBM010000332.1:0-2019 GCA_035653635.1 Acidimicrobiales bacterium
ACGCGCATCGCGCTCGGGCCTCTCGTGGCACGCGTCGGGCTGGTCCCCGACGACCAGCTCCTCGCCCAGCTGTTGTCGCTCGAGCGGCTGGCGCCGGGGCGGGTCATCGCCGGGCTCGGCACGGGCGACCGCAAGAGCGCCCCCGAGAACGCGGCCTACGGCATCCCCTACGAACCGGCCGACGAGCGCCGGCTGCGGCTGCGATCCATCGCCGCCCGGCTGAAGGAGGCGGGTATCCCCGTGTGGGTCGGCGGCGGCGCCACGGCGACCACCGAGCTGGCGGCCGAGCTCGGCGTGGCCGTGAACCTGTGGGAGGCGGAGCCCGCCGCGCTGGCGGGGCTGGCCGCGCACATGGAGGTGACGTGGGCGGGGCCGGTGCCGGCCGAACCGGCCCAGGCCGCCCGGTGGCTGGCGGAGGTGCGTGACGCGGGCGCCACCTGGGCCGTGTGCGCGTGGCCCGCCTCCCTCGAGACCCTTGCCGAGGCGGCGGATTTCGGGCGGTAACCTCGACGGATGGAATTCCGCCGCATCAACGGGTTGCCGCCATATGTCTTCGCGCACATCGACGCGCTGAAGCTGGGCGCCCGTCGAGCAGGCAAGGACGTCATCGACCTCGGATTCGGCAACCCCGACCTGCCGTCGCCCCAGGTGGCGGTGGACAAGCTGGCCGAGGCCGTCCACAACTCGCGCAACCACCGGTACTCCGCCAGCCGCGGCATCCCGAAGCTCCGCCAGGCGGTGGCCTCGCTCTACGAGCGGCGCTTCGGCGTGGACCTCGACCCCGACACCGAGGTCGTCACCACGATCGGGGCCAAGGAGGGGTTGTCGCACCTGATGTGGGTGCTCCTCGGGCCCGGCGACAGCGCGCTGGTGCCGTCGCCCTCGTACCCGATCCACATCTACGCCCCGCTCTTCGCCGGCGCCGAGGTCCGCCAGGTCCGCCTCGAGAACGCGGCCAGCCCGTCACCCGAGGGGCCTTCCGCCGGCGACGCCTTCTTCGACAACCTGATGGAGTCGTGGGAGTCGGCGTGGCCGAAGCCCCGGGTCATCGTGCTCTCCTTCCCGCACAACCCGACGACCACCTGCGTCGACCTCGCCTTCATGACGCGGCTCGTGGACTTCGCCCGTGAGCACGACGTCGTGCTCGTGCACGACTTCGCCTACGCCGACATCGCCTTCGACGGCTACCAGCCGCCCTCGATCCTGCAGGTGCCCGGGGCCAAGGACGTCGCCGTGGAGCTGTACTCGCTCACGAAGTCCTTCTCCATGGCCGGATGGCGCGTGGCCTTCATGGTGGGCAACCGCGACGTGGTGGCGGCCCTCACCAAGCTGAAGAGCTATCTCGACTACGGCACCTTCCAGCCCATCCAGATCGCAGCCATCGTCGCCCTCAACGAGGCGTCCGACTATCCCAAGCAGGTCAACGAGATCTACTGGAATCGGCGCGACGCGTTGTGCGACGGTCTGGCCCGCATCGGCTGGGAGATCGAGAAGCCGAAGGGCACGATGTTCGTGTGGGCGCCGATTCCCGAGCCCTACAAGGAGATGGGTTCGCTGGAGTTCTCGGCCTTCCTGGTCAAGGAGGCCAAGGTCGCGGCGTCACCCGGCGTCGGCTTCGGGCAGGGCGGTGAAGGGCACGTGCGCTTTGCTCTCATCGAGAACGAGCACCGGATCGGTCAGGCCGTTCGCAACCTGCGAAAGGCGCTGACGAAGCTCTAGTCGTGAAATGTCAGTGCGCGCCGATGTAGGCGAGCACGACGACCACGACGAGCGCTTCGAGCAACAGCGATCTCGCTCGTACCATCCCCGATCCCCCTTGAACAGCCAGACCTAGGGTACGCACCCGCGAGGGCGTTGTCAGGGTATTTGTGCTCACTTCCCGCCGAGCAGGCCCTCCAGGCAGAAGGCGACGGCGGCCTCGGCCACGTCGTCGACAGCCTGGCTGCGCTCGTGGACGAACTCGCGGGCCAGGTGCCCGGTGACGCCGAGCACGGCGTGGCTCAGCACGAAGGGGTCGAG
>DASRBM010000333.1:0-4228 GCA_035653635.1 Acidimicrobiales bacterium
GTAGACGACCCCGAGCACGGCGCCCGTGGTGGAGCCGAGTCCACCGATGGCCACCATCAGGAACACGTCGATGCTCAGCTCGGGATCGATGCCGGAGAAGCCGAGGCCCCGGTTGGCGACGATGTAGAGGCCGCCGGCCACCGCTGCGAGCGCCCCGGCGAAGGCGAAGGCGGTGAGCTTGGTCCGCAGCGGCGACACCGCGAAGCTCGCGGCGGCCAGTTCGTTGTCGCGGGTGGCGAGGATCACCCGTCCGGCGCGGCTGGCCCGCAGGTTGCGGGTCAGATGGAGCGCCACAACGAGCAGCGCCAGACACAGCCAGTAGAACGCGCGAGGGGACTGCAGCGACACCTTGCCGAAGAGGACCGGCCGGACCACGTCCGTCTCGGCGATCGCCGGGAAGTACACCGGCGACAGGAAGTAGCTCGACACCGGCACGGCGAAGGCCATCGTCACGGCAGCCAGATAGGTGCCGGGGATGCGCAGCGCCGGAAGCCCGATCACCACCGCCACCGTCGCGCCGACGACGGCCGAGATGGCGAGCGCCAGGAACAGGTCCATGTCGAAGTGCACGAGCAGGCTTCCCGTCGCCGCCGCGCCCGCCCCGGCGAGGGCGAACTGGCCCAGGGAGATCTGGCCGGCCCACCCCGACAAGGGCACGAGCGACACGGCGACGATCCCGAAGATCGCCGCCGACGCGGCCACGAAGAGCCGGCTCGGACCGAGGGTGTAGGGGACGCCGACGGCCACCGCCGCCACCACGGCGAGGCCCACGCCGGCACGCACGGCCTGATAGGAGGGCAACGACCGCAGCGCAACGGGGACGGGGCGCACTTCGCGGATCGACAACTGCTCACCGAGCGCGCCGGCCAGCCGGCCGATGCGCCGTCGCTGGGCGAGCAGGGCGACCAGGATCACGAGGAACACGCCGAGGTCCACGCTCGACGAGCGGGGATAGCTCCAGAAGATCGACTCTTCGGCGACGTCGATCGCGACGGCGGCGGCGAAGGCCACGGGCAGGCTCTCCATGCGGGCGATCACGGCCGCGGCGAGGGGCACGAGCAGCGACGTGGGCCCGATGATCTGGCCGAGGTTCTGGCCCACGAGAGGGACGGCCAGGATGGTGCCGAGGCCCGACATGCCGGCGGCCACCGTCCAGCTGACGAGCGACAGCGTCGCCACCGGTATCCCGAGCAGCACGGCCCGCTCGTGCGAGTCGGCCGCGGCGCGGATGGCGAGTCCGAGGTCGGTGCGGCCGAGGAACCAGGCGAGCGCCACCAGCACGACGAGGACGACCACTACGGCCAGCACGGCGTCGCCGGTGAAATACGTCGTGTGTATCGAGAAGTGCAGACCGTGCAGGGGCGTGGTGTATTTGGAGAAGGCGTTGAGCTTCTTCGTGAGCAGCGCCGGCAGGCCGAGTTGCAGGGCGGCGACCACCTGGCCCACGCCGATGGTGGCCACCGTCAGGATGAGACGCGGCGAGCCGGCCAGGCGGCGCACCACGATGCGGTCGGTGGCGGCGCCGCTGCCGAGTGCCACGAGCAGGGCCACGGGCGCGGCGAACAGATAGGGCACGTGCCCGGCGACGACCAGCATCACCATGACGGCCGCGCCGAGCCCGCCGAACGCGCCCTGGGCGAAGTTGATGACCCGGTTCGACCGGAACACGAGCACGAGTCCCATGGCCACGAGTGCGTCGAGGCAGCCGAACACCACACCGAGCGCCACGGCCCCGGCATCGAGCCCGCGGGGGAGCGCGAGGCCGGCGACGAGGAGGCCGGCGGCGACGCTGCCGACCCACCACAGGATGCGCCGCATCGCCGGCGACATCACGGCAGGCCCGGACAGTCGAGGCTCGAGGGCAGCGCGGGGCGGATGAGCGAGAACCACTGGCCGCCGAAGCACGGCGAGTAGTCACCCTGGTTCCCGTCGTTGGCGTTGGTCCGGGTCGGGTTCCAGTACGAAACCTGGGCCTGCGAGAACGGCCAGTAGATTCCCGGCCCGAACTGCCACGTCCCCGCCTGGCCCGGTTGGCTGAGCGGCAGGTGCTGGAACCCGGCGAGCAGCGTGGCCGGTGTCAGGTCCGGGCCGGCCGCCTGCAGACCGTCGAAGAGGAAGAGGAGCTCGTAGTACAGGTAGTCGTAGAGCTCCTCGGCCGGCTGCCCGTTCGGGTCCACCATCTTGAAGACGCGGTATCCCTCGACCTGTTGCTCGGGGATGGACGGGCCCAGCCCGATCTCGATGGAGTGCGCCCACTGGTCCTGGGACATGAGCCGCTCGAACTGGTAGGGGAGCCACTCGGAGAACCATTCCGGCCCGTAGTTCTGCTGGTCGGCGGCCTGGGTCGCGTAGATCTCACCCACCGGGTCGCAGCCGCATACCACAGTCGTCACGTGCGCGGCCTGCATCTGGGCGATGGCGTTCTGCATCTGCTGCTGGATCTGCGACAGCTCGAGCGAGTAGTCGATGACGACCGGGACCTGGTCCCCGCACGCCTTCAGGCCCGACACGATGGTGTTCTGGAAGCCCTGGTACTGGGGGTCCTCGAGCGTGATGATGCCGTAGACGCGCGGTTTGCCGTTCAGCGTGCCGTCCTTGGCGTAGCTCACCGGCTGCCGACCGAAGGTGCACCCGACCGCGGTGAGGTCGTGGCCGAGGAGGTCGAGCGACGGCACGAGGGTGTAGGCGTAGGGCGCGGACGACGTGAGGAACGAGTTCGACAGCAGCAGGTTGTCGAAGCTCACCACGTGGTTCTGCACGAGAGCCTGGGCGTAGAGGGGAGTGGGCAAAGGCGTGATGTCGGCGAAGGCGCCCATGCTGGCGGCCGTGGCCGCGTCCTCCTGGGCTCCTTGGGTGTCCTCGCCCACCATCTCCTGCAGGGCGTCGCCCTGGGCCGGATACGGCTTCACGACCACCTTGCGGCCGTAGAGCTCGAACTCGTTGTTGAACGCCTGGAGCAGCACGTTCAGGTCGAACAGCGCCTGCGCGTCGGTCGGCAGCACCCCGGGAAGCACCGAGCGCACGGCGCTCACGTCGCTCGCCTCGCCCTCTTCTCGGTAGGCGATGGTGATGGTGGTGGACGACACGCCCGGCGCGGTGGCGCCGCCGTTGTTGCCGTGCCAGGCCGGCACGCACGGAGGTGCGTAGGGCGACCACGGCACCTGCAGCACGGCGGGCCCACACTTGACGCCGCTGCGGGCGTAGGGGTTGGCGGCCGTCGCCGCGCTCGCCGCACCACCGGGTCCGGCCGCGGACGTGCCCCCGGCTCCCGCCGCGGCGCCCGGAGCCGTGCCCGGACCTCCGCCGCCCGCCACCGAAGGGGCGGCGGCGGAAGGCGTCGCCGGTGCGGACGCACGCGTGGTCGGGGCCTCTGCCACGAGGGCCAGGAGCACCGCCAGCACCGCCAGGAACGGCACGTAGCGCACAGCGAGCTGGCGCGCCCGGTCCTGCCACCGGTTGGCGGTCGTGGTCGGGACGAGGCCAGGCCCCCGGCGGCGCGTCGCGTGGAGGGCCGGCGTGGCCTCGTCGCTCACCGCGTCACCGGCGCGCCGGCGCGGCTGCCCACCCGCTCCCGCTTCGAGAACTGTTGCGCCGCCACCAAGCCTCCCGACAGGGAGCATACGATTTGAGGGAATCCGTCACACCCTCAAATTCGTGCCCCCACAGGGGAGAACGGGGTCAGCCCGGCGAACCTTGCAACATCGGCCGGAGCGCGTAGTCGAGGAGGGCGTCGAGATCGCCCTCCGGGGGGAGCACGATGAGGGCGGCCACCACCCGCACCACCCACTGGGCCGCCAGGGACGGGTCGCCCGGGGCGATCCGTCCGCTCGCCATGGCGCTGGCCAGGACGGGCGCCAGGGCCTCTGCCACCTGCATTGCGTAGACCTGCAGGTCCCGGCTGAGCAGCTCTCCCAGCAGCTCGGGTTCGTCACGGAGCACCCGCAGCACCACCGGGTGGCTGCGGGCGAAGCGCACGGCGCCGGCCACGGCGGCCACGAACCCGGCCGGCGTCAGGCCCTCGGGGGAGTCGAGCATGGCGAACAGCTCGTCGAGGAAGCGGTTGAACTGCCGCGACGCCACCAGGCTGACCGCCTCCTCCACCGACGACACCTGCCGGTAGAGCGTCGTCCGGGCCACCCGCAGCTCACGGGCGATGTCGGTCATGGACGTCCGCCGGATCCCGTAGCGGGCCAGGCACCGCTCGGTGGCGTCGAGCAAGCGGTCGAGC
>DASRBM010000334.1:0-3337 GCA_035653635.1 Acidimicrobiales bacterium
GCCGAGGCCGAGGACACCGCGGTGAACGGTGTGCTCGACCGGGCGCTCGACGTGGTGAAGACCAACGGGGGTGCCCCCGGCACCGTCGACCGCTGGGGGAAGCGGACGCTCGCCTACGAGATCCGCCACAAGCGCGAGGGCTACTACGTCGTGGCCGAATTCACGGCCGAGCCCAAGGCGGCCGCCGAGCTCGACCGGTTCCTGACGCTCGCCGACGAGGTCCTGCGGCACAAGATCATCCGGGTACCGGAGAAGGTCGCCGGTCGCCGCCGCCTGGCGGCGCCCGCCGCGAGCTGACGAGGGGGAGGAAACGATGTCGAACGGCAACACCGTCACCCTGGTGGGCAACGTCACTCGGGACCCGGAGCTCCGGTTCACGCCGACGGGTCAGGCCACGGCCACCTTCGGCCTGGCCGTCAACCGTCGCTGGCAGAACCGCCAGACCCAGGAGTGGGAGGAGGCCACGTCCTTCTTCGACGTGGTGTGCTGGCGCGAGATGGCCGAGAACGCCTCGGAGAGCCTGGCCCGCGGCTCGCGCGTCATCGTCACCGGCCGCCTCGAGCAGCGGTCGTGGGAGACGGCCGAGGGCGACAAGCGGTCCAAGATCGAGGTCGTGGCCGACGAGATCGGCCCGAGCCTGCGCTGGGCGACGGCGCAGGTCACGAAGAACGAGCGCCGCGGCCCCGGTGAGGGTGGCTCCGTGCGTCAGCCGGCCGGTGCCGGCGGACGCGGAGCGGCCCCGCAGTCCGGTGGCTACGGATTCGACGAGGAGCCTTTCTGATGGCACGCAACACCGACCGGTCGTCGAGCCGCCGTGGTCCGAAGGACGCGGCCCGGCGTATCAAGAAGAAGCCCTGTGCCCTGTGCCGGGACAAGATCGTCCACGTCGACTACAAGGACGTGAACCTGCTGCGGAAGTACATGAGCGACCGCGGCAAGATCCGGGCCCGCCGGGTGACCGGCAACTGCTCGCAGCACCAGCGCGCCGTGGCCCTCGCCATCCGCACCGCACGCGAGCTGGCGCTGCTGCCCTACACCCAGCGCACGGTGACCGAGCGCGGCGGTGGCCGCGGCCGTCGCGGCGAGCGCGGCGAGCGCGGCGAGCGCGTGGACCGGGGCGAGCGCGGCGGTCCGGGCCGCGGACCCCGGGAGGACCGGACTCCGGCACCCGACGCCGACGGCGCCGGTGCGCCAGCCGATGAAGTGACCGACGAAGCCGCCGGCGCCGCGCCCGAGGGTGCGACGACCGACGACGAGGTCACCGAGGACGTGGAGGCTCCGGTCTGATGCGAGTGCTGCTGCGCGACGACGTGCAGGGCGTGGGCAAGCGCGGGGACATCGTGGACGTCGCCGGCGGCTTCGCCCGCAACTTCCTGTTCCCGACGGGGAGGGCGCTGAAGGCCACCGACAACATGGCGAGCCAGGCGGCCTCGATGCGCCGGGCCCGCGACCTGCGCGACGCCAAGGACCGCGAGTCGGCCGAGGCGGTGGCCACCGCACTGACCGGTTCGCCGGTGACGGTCACGGCCCGCGCCGGTGCCGAGGGACGGCTGTTCGGATCGGTGACGGCCCACGACATCGCCGAGGCCATCGACGCCCAGCTCGGGGCGAACGTGGACCGCCGCCACATCCAGCTCGAGGAGCCGATCAAGTCGGTGGGCTCCCACGTCGTCCCGGTGCGGCTGCACGGAGACGTCGTGGCGCAGGTGACGGTGGAGGTCGTGGCCGCGGGCTGACCGTTACAGCTGGTTGGCACCATGCCCGCATGGACCGGCCAGGCGTCGACCGACGTCGTCGCCCACAGAGACTGATCGGGTTTTCCCCACAGGGCAGGCACGGACCCACCGGTCTTCCACAGCCCGATCCCCGGTTTTCGGGCCGAGTTCCCCAGGTTGCGGCTCTCGTTTTCCGCAGGCCCGGTGGTCCAAGGTAAGCGGACCATGGCTCAGGCTCTCGAGAATTCCCGCGTCACCCGGCTGCCCACCTCCACGGGCGGCCGCGTCCCCCCGCACGACCTCGACGCCGAGGAGTCCCTCCTCGGCGCCATGCTCCTCTCGCGCGACGCCATCGCCGCCGCGGTGGAGACGTGCGGGGCGGAGGACTTCTACAAGCCGGCCCACGCGCACATCTTCGCCGCCATCACCGCGCTCTACACCCGGGGCGAGCCGGCCGACCCGGTCACCGTGGCCGACGAGCTGCGCCGGTCGGGGCTCCTGCAGGACGTGGGGGAGCCGTCGGTGCTCATCTCGCTGCAGGTCAACACGCCCTCGACGGCCAACGCGGCCCACTACGCGCGCATCGTCGAGGAGCACGCCCTGCTGCGCCGCCTCGTGTCGGTGGCCGGCGAGATCGCCGAGCTCGGCTACAGCGTCCCCGAGGACGTGTCCGAGGTCATCGACCACGCCGAGACGATGGTGTTCGAGGTGGCCCAGCGCCGCGTGGTCGACACCATGTCGTCGCTGCGCGACCTGCTCGCCCAGAGCCTCGACCACCTGGAGCACCTGTACGAGCGCGGCGACACCATAACTGGGGTGCCGACGGGGTTCGTCGACCTCGACGAGCGCCTGGCCGGACTGCAGAAGTCGAACCTCGTCGTCGTGGGGGCCCGGCCCGCCATGGGCAAGGCCCTCGCCCTCGACACGCCGGTCGCCACTCCCGCGGGGTGGATGACCATGGGTGCCCTGCAGGTCGGTGACCGCGTGTTCGACGAGGACGGGCAGCCCTGTGCGGTCGAGTACGTGTCACCGGTGTTCCTCGGCCACCGCTGCTTCCGGGTGACCTTCGACGACGGGTCGTCGATCGTCGCCGACGCCGAGCACCAGTGGCTCGCCTACGACCGGCGCGCCTGGCACGCACACCGCGAGCAGGTGGCCCGCCTGCTGCAGGGGCCCGGTGTCGACCCGAGCCTCGACCCCGACGCTTCGGACGCCCCGGCCCGGCCCCGGGTGGTCACCACCGAGCAGATGGCGGCCGAGGGCGTGTACGACGAGGGCGGTCCGAACTGGTTCATCCCGGTGGGGGGCGGCCTCGAGCTGGCCGATGCCGACCTGCCGGTCGACCCCTATGTCCTCGGGTCGTGGCTCGGCGCCCGGGCATCGGCCCGGCGGGCCCTGGCCGGCGGCGCCAGCGCCCCGGTCCCCGAAGACGGCGGCGCCGAGCGCGAGCGCATCCCGGCCGCCTATCTGCGCGCCTCGTTCAAGCAGCGCCTCGCCCTCCTGCAGGGGGTCATGGACACCGCCGGCGCCGTCGACGCACTGGCCGAGAACGTGCGGGTGGCGCTCACCGATCCGGTCCTCGCCCACGAGGTCTGGGACCTCGTGATCTCGCTCGGCCACAA
>DASRBM010000335.1:0-2605 GCA_035653635.1 Acidimicrobiales bacterium
CCTCGCAGGCGGCGGCCGCGCCGACCTCGAGCTGCTGGTCCTCACGGGTGTACTGGCGGTGCAGGCGCATCAGGGCGAGCACGCCGAGCGGGAGCACGATCACCACCACCCACGCCCCTTCGGTGAACTTCGTCACGGCGAAGATGACGTCGACGATGAACGAGAGCACCGCCGCGCTGGCGTTGATGGTCAGCCGTCGCCGCCACTGCGGCTCGCGGTGGGTGAGGTGGAACTTGGCCATCCCGGCGCCGGCCATGGTGAAGCCGGTGAAGACGCCGATGGCGTACAGCGGGATGAGGCTGTCCACCTTGGCCCGGGTGACGAGCAGGAGGGCGATCGACACCAGGGTGAGGATCACGATGCCGGTCGAGAAGACGAGGCGGTGCCCGCGCTTGGTGAGCTGCCGGGGGAGATAGGAGTCCTCGGCCGCGAAGCTCGCCAGGTACGGGAACCCGGTGAAGCTGGTGTTGGCCGCCAGCACCAGGATGAACATGGTGCCGGCCTGGAGCAGCACGTACAGCAGGTGGCCGAGCCCCGAGGAGCCGTAGACGTACTTGGCCACCTGCGACAACACGGTGGGGCTTCCCGACAGGTACGGCACCGGGTGGACGACGGCGGACAGGGCGGCCACGCCGAGCACGAGCGAGCCGAGGATGGCGGCCATCACGACGAGGGTGATGCGGGCGTTGCGGGCCTCGGGATGGCGGAACACGCTCACGCCGTTCGAGATGGCCTCGGTGCCGGTGAGGGCCGAGCCGCCCGAGGCGAAGGCACGCAGGACCACGAACAGCGATGCGCCGAGGAGCAGGCCGTGCCCTCCGGTGCCGACGGGGAAGGCGCCCGCGTGGTGGAGCGCGTGCGTGTGCAGCTGACCGAGGGCAGCGCGCACGATGCCCACCGCGATCATGAGACCCATGTTCACGATGAAGAAGTAGGTGGGCACCGCGAAGATGCGACCCGCCTCGCGCACCCCCCGCAGGTTGGCGAAGGCGATGAGGAGCACCAGACCGATGGAGACCCACACCGTGGCACCGGTCAGGGCCGGGAACACCGAGGTGACCGCGGCGACCCCCGCGGCCACCGACACCGCGACGGTCAGGGTGTAGTCGACGAGGAGCGACACCGCCGCCACCTGGGCGATGTTGGGGCCGAAGTTCTCGCGGGCCACCACGTAGGAGCCACCCGCCTTCGTGTAGACCTTGACGACCTCCAGGTACGACAGCGTCACCACAACGAGGACGGCGAGCACCGCCAGGGTGATCGGCACGACGAGCGTGAACGCCGCCACCCCGATCACCGGTATCAGCGGGACCAGGAGCTCCTCGGTCGCATAGGCCGACGACGAGATGACGTCCGAGGACAGGACGGCCAGGGCGGTGGGTTTGCCGAGCCGCTCCTCGGCCTGTCGTTCGGTGGCGAGCGGCGGCCCGAGGAGTGCGTTCTTGAGCCGGTATCGGAGCGTCTCGGGAAGGGCCGTCTCCGGGACGGGCAGGGCCGTGGGCGCCACGTTGCGCGAGGCAGGGGCCGACCCTCCGCTGGTCACCTCTGAAGCCAATCACAGCCGGCCGGCCTGCCGGAAAACGGTCGCCCCCGGAAAACGCCGCCGCCGCCGGGCCCGACGACGCGCCCGGGGCGGCGGAGAAGAGGAATTGTCAGGTGCCCGCCCGTTGTGTTGCATGGAGCGGTGCACGTCGTGGTCGTCGGGTGCGGGCGGGTCGGATCGGGCCTCGCCGCGCGCCTCGTGGGGCAGGGCCACACCGTCGCCGTGGTGGACAAGGTGGCCAAGGCCTTCCGCCGGCTCCCGGAGAACTGGCCGGGGACGACGGTCATCGGCTCCGGCTTCGACCGCGACGACCTGGAACGGGCCGGAGCCGACCGCGCCGCCGCTCTGGCGGCCGTGACGAGCGGCGACAACTCGAACATCCTCACCGCACGCATCGCCCGCGAGAACTACGGCATCCCGAACGTGGTGGCCCGCATCTACGACCCCCGGCGGGCCGAGATCTACCAGCGCCTCGGCATTCCCACCGTGGCCACCGTCACCTGGACGATCGACCAGGTGATGCGCCGGCTCGTACCCGAGAGCGTCGTCGGCGAGTGGACCGACGCGTCGGGCCGGCTCGTGATGGTGGAGCGGCTCATGCCCGAGCACTGGGCCGGCAAGCGCCTGCGCGACATCGGGATCCCCGGCGGTGCCACCCTGGTGGCCGTGTCGAGGGCCGGCGAGCCCCGCCTCGACGTGAGCGAGCTGGTGGGCCAGGAGGGCGACATGCTGCACCTCGCCGTGCTGACCGACGCCGTCGACGAGCTCGAGCGCCGCATCGGGTCGGGCGCCGGGCGCGCCGAGGGGTCGATGGCGGCCGGAGGGGGCGAGCGCCGGTGAAGGTGGCCATCGCCGGGGCGGGCAGCGTCGGGACCGCCATCGCCCAGGACCTGCGGGCGAACGGGCACGAGGTCCTGCTCATCGAGAAGGACGTCGATCTGGTGGAACGGCTCCGCCCGACGATCGACCTGACGTGGGTGGCGGCCGACGCCTGCGAGGTGAGCTCGCTCGACAAGGCCGGTATGGGCACGGTCGACGTGGCCGTGGCCGCCACCGGCGACG
>DASRBM010000336.1:0-2653 GCA_035653635.1 Acidimicrobiales bacterium
TGACGGGGGCCGAACGACTCGCCCAGGCGCCAGCGCGCCAGGACGAGGAGCACGATGCCGACGGGCACATTGATCCAGAAGATGTACTGCCACGACCAACCGCTAGTCACCGCCCCACCGACGAGCGGCCCCGCGGCCACGGCGGCGCCGCCGATGGCGCCCCAGATCCCGAGCGCCTGGGTGCGGCGCTCGGGCGGCACGCCGGCCGACAGCAGTGTGAGCGACAGCGGCATGACGAGCGCGCCGCCGGCGCCCTGCACAGCGCGAGACGCGACGAGCCAGCCGATCGACGGCGACAGCGCGGCGGCGGCCGAGGCCACGGTGAACACGGTGAGACCGACGAGGAACATGCGGCGGCGGCCGAAGCGGTCGCCCAGGGCGGCGCCGGTGAGCAGGAGGACGGCGAAGGTGAGCGTGTAGGCGTTCACGGTCCATTCGAGCCCGGCGAGCCCGGCATGCAGATGCACCCGGATGACCGGCAGCGCGGTGGTGACGACGAGGTTGTCGAGCGTGGCCATGAACAGCGCCAGCGACGTGATGAGCACGGCCCACAGGGCGCTCGCTCGGGTGATGGCCGGGGCCTGGTCGATGCGGTCCATGGTGTTCCGCTCCTCGGTAGTGATCGGTTACTGCATTGGTTGGCCAAGCGCCGGCCCTGGTGGGACGACCCCGCGGTCAGCGAAGGTCGGTGAGGTCGGTGAGGTCGGTGAGGTCGGTGAGGAAGAAGTCCTCGGGGGCGAGACTGCACGCCGCCTGGGCCCAGCCCTCGTCGAGGGCGGACGCGTCGATGGCGGCCATGACGTTGAGCAACATGCCCTGGGCGAAGAAGGCCCGGACGGCGGGCTGGGGGAGCCCGGTCAGCTCGGTGACCACCTGCCACAACCGGCGGAAGCCGGCTCGGGCGAAGCGGCGGATCTCCTCGTCCTCGGAGGCGGCGTGGGCGTGGAGCTGCACGAGGAGCAGGTCGCGCTCGCCGAGCAGCACCTTGTAGGCGTGCCCCATGGCCTCGAGGGCGTCGATGCCGCCGCGCCCCTCAGCCGCGGCACGGAAGGCCTGCTCGATGCGGTCGTGGACCACGCCCACGGTGGCGACGAACAGGTCGCGCTTGGTCCCGAAGAGCCGGAACAGATACGGCTGCGAGATGCCAGCCAGGGCGGCGATGTCCTCGGTGGAGGTGCCGGCGTAGCCGCCACGGGCGAAGGCGGTCATGGCCGCCTTCAGGACCTCGGTGCGGCGCTCCTCGGCCGACAGCCGGGGACCTCGGGAGGCGGCGGGGACCGCTGGCGGCGTCACCATGACTAAGTTAGTGATCACTGCATAACAAGTCAACTCCGGCTTCGGGGACCGCCGGCCAGGACCGTTCGGGCCGCCTCGGCCAGGCAGGCAGCGGGTTCCTCGACCGCCCGCTCGCCGAAGCGGTCGTCGAGCACGACGAGCTCCACACCGTGGTCCGCCGCACCCCTGCGCCCCTCCCCGTCGGCCGACCCCGCCACCACCAGGGCCGGGGTGCCCACCTCGGCGGCCAGGCGGCAGACCCCGCCCACGACCTTGCCCTGCCACGACGGGCCGTCGAGGCGACCTTCGGCCGTGACGACCAGGTCCGCCGCCCCGAGGCGGGACGGGAGGTCGACGGTTCGGGCCACCACGTCGAACCCGGGAACCAGGCGGGCGCCGAGGGCGGCGAGCCCCCCGGCCAGCCCACCGGCGGCACCGCCGCCGACCAGGGCCTCCACGTCCACGCCGTAGCGCTCCCGGTACTGCCGGGCGAGGGCGCGCAGCCGCTCCTCGAGGAGCCGCACCTGCTCGGGGCCGGCCCCCTTCTGCGGCCCGAAGGCGGCGGCCGCGTCGGAGAAGCGGGTCTCCACGTCACAGGCCACCACCACCCGGACGCGGCGCAGTCCCCCGGCCGCGTCGATGGCCTCGACGGCGCCGAGACCGCCGTCGGTCGTCGCCGATCCGCCCACCCCGACGAGGACATCCGCGGCGCCGGCGGCGACGGCCGCCAGGACGAGCTCGCCGGTGCCGCGCGAGGTCGCCGCGAGGGGATCGTTGCCGGCGGCCCCACCGGCGAGGGCGAGGCCCGACGCGGCGGCCGACTCGACCACGGCGCGCCCACCTTCGAGCACCCACGCCGCTTCGACCGGCGCCCCGAGTGGGCCGGTGACGGTGGTCCGCAGGGTGGCGGCGCCGGCCGGCGCGAGCGCCTCGCGGAATCCCTCACCGCCGTCCGACAGCGGACAGCGGTCGACGTCCCACCCGGTTTCGACGGCGGCCGCGGCCAGTGCTTCGACGGCCCGGCGCGCCGTGAGCGTCCCCTTGAGCTTGTCCGGAGCGAGCAGCACCAGCGGTTGGCGGCGTGCTCGGGCGGGCATGACGCCATCGTGCCCGCCGCCGACCCGACGCGCCTGTAGGGTCCGGACATGGCTGGCGCCGACCTGGTCGTGGCCTCCAATCGCGGGCCGCTGTCGTTCGCGCTCGACGACGAAGGCCGTCCGGTGATCACGGGCACCGGCGGCGGCCTCGCCGCCGCCCTCCACCCGCTCCTGGCCGGCAGCGGGGCGACGTGGGTGTCGTGCGCCATGTCGGAAGCGGACCGCGCCGCCGCCGCGGCGGGACTCATGGCCGAAGACGGGCTGCAACTGCGCACCGTGCA
>DASRBM010000337.1:0-2026 GCA_035653635.1 Acidimicrobiales bacterium
GGAGGCGACGGTAGCCACGCACGTTGGGCTCAGTGGCGCCTCTCTCAGGGAAGGCTTCGGGACGAGGACGGAAACGAACGCGGCCTGCTCCTCGATCCATGGCAAAAGGCCTCGCAGTCGGTCATTCGGCGCTACGTCGGACTTTCAAGGTCTTGGTGGAGCGTCACGCCGGTAATCCTCCCGGGATTCGACGACGGCAAGTACTCGAAGGCAATGAGGGTCTTGGTTGTAGCGCTGAATCAGGCCGGGATCCCTCTCGAGGCGGTGGAAGACGCGGTTCTGCAAAAGGCCCCTCTTTGGCCAGGCTCGCAGCACCCCCGATGCTACTTCCGGCCACGCTACTTGGCCGGTCTCCCGGGATGGCACGCGAGGTTGGTGTTTCGACAACCGGTACCGGGGCCGCTTGCTGTGGGAGCCGGTCGCCATGTCGGCCTCGGCTTGTTTGCAGCGACCAAGGAGTGATCATGCCACAAGATCTGCTTGACAGGGTTCAAGCAGGCGCACTGCAACTCCCCCGAGCGGGGGCTGCCATACCACTCCACGGCCCGTGGGCGATGTTCCGAACGCTGCGCCGCGCCAAGCAGGGAGCGTTCCCCTACCTCGGCACCCACGGCTTCCAGCTCGAGTTCGCCGAGCCCGTGCAGGGGCCAATCGCGCTCGGCCGCAACTCGCACTTCGGGATGGGGCTGTTTCTGCCCGCGACCTGACGAGGTCGGCGAGCCGCCTCACCCGTACTCCGCCATAGAGAGCGCGAGCGCGCCCCGCTCCGTCCGGTGGGTGCGCTAGCCTGTTTGCACATATGACAACAGCCATCGACCTCTCGGCCCTGACCCTGGACGAGCTGGAGGCGGAGCTGGCGACGCTCGCTTCGCACCTCTACGCCGGCACCTGCCGGTGGCTGGAGCTGGTGGCGGAGGTCGACCGGCGGGGCGGGTGGTCGGAGTCGGGGGCGGGTTCTTTGGCTGAGTGGCTTGCCTGGCGCTGTGCGCTCACGCCCAGGGCCGCCCGCGAGCACGTACGGGTCGCGCGGCGGTTGGGGGAGTTGCCCCGGATCCACGCCTGCTTCGCGCGGGGTGAGCTGTCGTATGCGAAGGCGCGCGCCCTCACCCGGGTGGCGACGCCCGAGAACGAGAGCGAGCTGCTCGAGCTCGCCCGGGTCATGACCGCGGCGCAGCTCGAGAGGGCGGTGCGAAGCTACCGGCGCGTCACGACCGCGGAGGCGCGAGAGCTGCAGGAAGACGCCTACCTGAGCGTGTTCTGGGAGGCCGACGGGTCGCTGGCGATCCACGGCCGGCTCGCGCCCGAGGACGGAGCGCTCCTCCTGCGGGCCCTCGACGCGATGCGCGACACGCTCTGGAGCGAGAGCAGCGGTTCCGCGGAACCGCGGGCCGCCCACCAGGCGTCTCGCGCGGAGGCGCTCGTCGCGGTCGCCGAGGCCGCGCTTGCCCATCCAGACCGAAGCCGGCCGGGCGGGGAGCGCTACCAGGTCGTCGTCCACGTCGACGAGAGCGCTCTCTCCCGCGACGGCGAAGGCGGCTGCGAGCTGGAGGACGGAAGCGCGCTTGCCCCGGAGACGGCGCGCAGGCTCGCCTGCGACGCCTCCCTTGTCCGCAACGGCCGCAAAACCCGTGCCATCCCGCCGGCGCTGCGCCGTGCGCTGCGAGCGCGTGACCGCGGCTGCCGTTTCCCCGGCTGCGAGAACCACCGCTTCCTCGATGCCCACCACGTCCAGCACTGGGCACGAGGTGGCCCCACGACACTCGGAAATCTGGTGCTCCTCTGCCGCCACCACCATCGGCTCCTCCACGAAGGTGGCTGGCGCATCGACCGGCGCATACGCTTCTACGACCCCCGTGGACGGCCGTTTCCGGCGGTGCCGCCCCTGCCGCACGGCCACCCCGAGGACGTCCTCGACCGCAACCGCGAGCTCGCAATCGACGCCGACACCTGCCAACCGGGCCACGGCGGCCCCCTGATCCTCCGGGACGCCGTCGACGCGCTTCGCTCGATCTCGCCCGACGGCACC
>DASRBM010000338.1:0-6777 GCA_035653635.1 Acidimicrobiales bacterium
CAGCGACGGCAAGGGGTACTGGCTGGTGGCGACAGACGGCGGCATCTTCTCCTTCGGCGACGCCACCTTCTACGGATCCCTCGGCGGCCAGCCGCTCGTGCACCCGGTGGCCGCCATGGCGACGGCCGATCCGGGGGGCTACTGGATGACCGACGACAACGGCGCCGTCACCGCCTTCGGCGACGCCGGCTACTTCGGCTCCGCCCCGCAGCAACTGGGCGCCCCGGTCGTTGGCATGGCCGACGGGCCCGGCACCGGTGCCGCCGCCGGCAACGCCTACCAGTCCGGCTCCTACGGCTACGACATCTCGAACTTCCAGTGCGGGGCGCCCTTCCCCTCCGGCCATGCCATCGGCATCGTCGAGACGGTCGGGGTGCCCTTCGGCCACCTCGCCTCCTGCTTCAACCAAGAGGTGCAATGGGCCGGCGCCGGGCTCAACCTCTACATCTTCCTCGGCTACGGCACCCAGGCCCAGGCCGAGCCGGGATGCTCGAGCAACGCCTGCAACTACGGCTACGCGGCGGCACTCGACGCCTTCTCGAAGGCCCAGTCGGCCGGCGCCGACGTCAACGTCACCTGGTGGCTCGACGTGGAGGGCCCCGGCCAGTACTGGTCGTCCTCCGACATCGCCGGCAACAAGGCGGTCATCCAGGGCGCGGTGGCGGCGCTGCGGGGGCAGGGCATCAACAACGTGGGCGTGTACTCCACCTCGTACCAGTGGCCCCAGATCGTCGGCTCGTGGCAGCCGCAGTACCCGCAGTGGGTGGCGGGCGCGACGTCGGCCGCCGACGCCCAGAGCTGGTGCACCGAGACGTACCGCGACAACAACCAGTCGAACGGGACCGTGTCCTTCGACGGTGGCGCCGTGTGGCTGGTGCAGTACCAGTCGAACTCGAACGGCACCACCTTCGACGGCGACTACGCCTGCTGACCGCGTCGCAGACGCGACCGCGGCGCTCGCCACAACGTCCGCACACCCTGCCGCGACGAACCGGTGACGGAGGCCACCGCCCCGTCACCCGGATTTCACCGCCGGTTCACCGCGCCGTTGCGCGTTGCTGGGCTGCCGTTCATCCCTGCTCCGTACCTTCACAGGCGGCGTCCGTCACGTCGTGGGCGGCCGCTCGTCGAATCGATGGAGCGACAAGGAGAACCTGTGAGGCTCAAGAGATGGGGAATGCCGGCAGCCGCGCTGCTGGCGGCCGGCGCCGGATCACTGGCCATGGGTCCGGCCGGCAACGCGGCCGGTGCACAACCGGCCATTCCGCACTACCAGCACATCTTCGAGATCATGATGGAGAACACGAGCTACGGGACCATCATCGGCAACCCCCTCGCTCCGCAGATCAACGCCCTGGCCCAGCAGTACGGGCTCGCCACCGACTACTACGGCGTCACCCACCCGAGCGAGCCGAACTACGTCGCCAACATCGGCGGCAGCTACTTCGGCATCCAGGACGACAATCAGTTCTACTGCACGCCCGCCATGGCGAGCACCGACTCGCACTGCACGGGCACCACGGTCGACCACACCGTCGACGCCCCGAGCATCGCCGACCAGCTGACGGCGGCGGGGCTCTCGTGGAAGGGCTACTTCCAGAGCCTGCCTCCCACGCCGACGACCTTCGTGACGACCGGGCCGAACGCGAACGGGCCCTACACCTACAAGTACCCGTCGAACAGCAACGCCCTCTACGCGTCGAAGCACAACCCGTTCCTCAACTTCACCGGCACCCAGGGCGACGTCGCCGACATGGTCCCCGACACCCAGCTGGCGAGCGACCTGACCGGTGGCGGTCTACCGAGCTTCGGCCTGATCGTCCCCGACCAGTGCCACGACATGCACGGCACCGGTTCCTGCAGCGACACCGACTCGCTCATCTCGGCGGGTGACGCGTACGTGGGCGCCACCGTGCAGGAGATCATGTCGTCGAAGGCGTGGACCGAGGGCCGCGACGCCATCGTGGTCACGTGGGACGAGGACGACTTCTCCGACCAGGGGCAGACCGGCACCGGCTGCTGCGGGGCGGACCCCGGCGGCGGGCACGTGGTCACCATCGTCATCACCAACAAGGGCACCCACCCGGTGACCGACGGCACCGCCTACAACCACTACTCGCTGCTCAAGTCCTACGAGGAGGCCTTCGGCCTGCCGCTGCTGGCCCACGCCGGCGACGCGGACGTCCCGGCCATGGCGCCGCTGTTCCACCCGTAACCGACCCGACGCCGACGCGGCGACGGCCCGCCTTTCACGGGGCGGCCCGTCGTCGCGCCCGGGATCCGACAGCCGGCGCGCAACAGGGATCAGGCGCCGAGGTGGGCGGCGTCGTTGTAGCGCAGCAGGCGCCAGCGATCCGAGTGCTCCCAGTCGGTGAGCGACACATGGACGGTGCTGAGCCCGAGGCGCGTCACCTCGGGCCGCAGCGGCAGCAACCGCAGCATGGCCGCCTCGACCACCCCGGCGTGGCACACCACGGCCACGTGCTCGCCGGCGTGGCGGCCGGCGATCCCCTCGAGCGCAGCCGCGGCCCGGGCCACGAAGCCCGACCAGCTCTCCCCGCCCGGCGCCAGGGCCACGTCGGGATCGTCGTCCCACGGCGGTTCCCCGTAGCGGGCCGAGAATTGCTCCCAGGTCAGTGCGTCGGCTTCGCCCGGGTGCAGCTCGCACAGCTCGCAGTCCTCCACCACGGCAAGCGTCCCGTCGCCGACGGCCGGCGACAGCACAGCCGCCGTCTGCACGGCCCGGGCGAGCACGCTCGAGTACAGGGCGGTCACATCGGCGAGCTCCCCCGATCGGACTAGGCGGCGGCGCAGCGCTTCGGCCTGCTCGAGCCCGCGATCGGTGAGACCGGTGCACCCGTTCCGACCGCCGACCACGCCGGCCACGTTGCAGCGGGCCTCGCCGTGGCGCACCAGGGTGAGGCGGGTGGCGCCGGCGGCCGACGGGCGCACCGTCTGCACCGCGGCGGGGACGCGGTTCACCATACGGCCGTGTTCAGGCGAGCTCGGACACGAAGTGCTCGAGCTGGCGCAGATTGCGGCACTCGTAGACCTGATCGCAGTAGACGGCGTATTCGTCGAGGATCGAGTCCCCCGTCCCCCAGTAGGCGCGGGGCTCGGGGTTGAGCCAGTACACGTGGCGGGCCCGGTGGCGCATCTCCTGGACGACCCAGGCCTGGCTGGCGTGGTAGTTGTTCCGGGCGTCACCGAGCAGCAGCACGCTCGTGCGCGGCGTGATCTCCTCGCCCCACCGCTCCCAGAACACGCTGAAGGCGTGCCCGTAGTCGGAGTGGCCGTCCACCCACACGACGTCGGCCTCGGTGTTGATGCGGTGCAGCGCCTCGGCCACGTCGTCGACGCCCTCGAAGAAGCGCGTCACCTCGTCGATGCCGTCGATGAAGACGAAGCTGCGGACCTTCGAGAACTGCGAGCTGATGGCGTACACGAGGTGCAAGGTGAAACGGGCGAAACTCGCCACCGATCCTGAGATGTCGGCCACCACGAAGATCTCCGGCTTGGCCGGCCGCGGGTAGCGGAACTTCGGGTCGACGGGCACCCCACCGGTCGACAGCGAGTGACGGACGGTGGACCGGAAGTCGAGCGGTCCCTTGCGCCCGTGGCGGCGCTTGCGGGCCAGGCGCACGGCCAGCTTGCGGGTGAGCGGATGGATGGCCCGGCGCAGCGACGTGAGCTCCTCGCGCGTGGCGTGCATGAAGTCGACGTCCTCCGGCAGCGGCTTGCGCACCGACCGGGCGAGCGCTTCGCTCCCGCGGTCGGCCACGAGCCGCCTGCGGATCTCGTCCTCGATCTCCTTGCGCAGCCGGGCCAGACGGGCCTCGAACTCGTCGCGTGCCAACCGCTCCTCGAGGGGCGTGAGCTCGCCGTCGGACTGGCGCTTCGCCTCCTCCATGAGACGCTGCAGGAGCCCGTCGAGGTCGAGGTTCCGCAGCGTGCGGTACAGGTAGTAGGTGCCGCCGACCGGCCGACCCGGCTCCATGCCGGCGTAGCGCTTCACCGCCTGGCGGGCGAGGGCGGCGACCTGGGCGTCGTTGGCCGACAGCAGCGCCCGGAAGAGCATCTCGGCGAGCTCCTCCGGCGACAGCGCCTCGCCGCCGCCACCGCCCTGGCCCTTGCCCTTTCCTCTGCCCGTGCCCTGGCCCTGGGCGTCGTCGCCCGCCTCGTCGCCCTCTTCCTGCTCGGCCGCGTCGCCGTCCATGGCGTACTGGGGCCCGCGCTTCGAGAAGTAGATCTCGAAGGCGGTGTCGAACGCCTTCCAGTGGGCCGAGCTCTTCACGAGCGTCGCCGCCAAGGCGTACTTGAGGGCGTCGCGGTCCTCGAGCGGGATGTGGTGGACCGCCTCCGACGCGTCGATGGCCTCGGTGACCGACACCGGCAGCCCAGCGGCGCGCAGCTCGGTGATGAAGCCCGTGAGCAGGTCGAGCACGGACGCGCTCCCCTAGGCGCGGCCGTCGACCGAGGTGAGCTCCTTGGTGGCGCGCTCGAGGTCCGTGCGGTACTTGAGCAGCACATGCAGCGTCGACTTGGCCTGCTCGGCGTCGATGGACTCGACGCCGAGCACGACGAGCGTTCGGGCCCAGTCGAGCGTCTCCGACACCGACGGGTGCTTCTTCAGCTCGAGGGTGCGCAGCGAGCGCACGATACGGGCGACCTGGTCGGCGAGCTCTTCGCTGATGCCGGGCACGCGCGCCCGCACGATGTCGCGCTCGCGCTCGAGCGACGGGTAGTCGAGGTGCAGGTACAGGCACCGGCGCTTCAGCGCCTCGGACAGCTCCCGCGTGTTGTTGGAGGTGAGGAACACGAGCGGGATGCGCGACGCCCGCACGGTGCCGAGCTCGGGGATCGATACCTGGTACTCCGACAGCACCTCGAGCAGGAGCGCCTCGGTCTCGAGCTCCACGCGGTCGACCTCGTCGATGAGCAGCACCACCGGGTCGTCGGAGCGGATCGCCTCGAGCAGCGGCCGGGTGAGGAGGAAGTCCTCGGAGAAGATGTCCTCCTCGAGCGCCTGCCACGTGGGGCCCGACGGCTCGGGCCGGGCCGGAGCGTCGCCCTCCACCACCTGCTGGGCCTGGATGCGAAGGAGCTGCTTCTTGTAGTTCCACTCGTAGAGGGCCTTGGACTCGTCGAGACCCTCGTAGCACTGCAGGCGGATGAGCCGGCTGCCGGTGATGCGGGCCACCGATTTGGCCAGCTCCGTCTTTCCGGTGCCGGCCGGCCCTTCCACGAGGACCGGCTTGGCCAGCCGGTCGGCCAGGTGGACGACACCGGCGATGCCGTCGTCGGCCAGGTAGCCGGCCGCGGCCAGGCGCTCGCGCACGTCGCCGACCGAGGAGAAACGGGGCTCGCCCGGCTCGGGGAAACCGAGGGGCGCGGGGACGCCGCCCGAGGCGGCCGCCTGCTGGTCGGGGGCGCTCACCCCCGCACCTGCCCGTCGCCGTGCACCACGTACTTCACGCAGGTGAGCTCGCGCAGGCCCATGGGGCCCCGCGCGTGCAACTTCTGGGTGGAGATGCCGATCTCGGCGCCGAGCCCGAGCTCGCCGCCGTCGATGAAGCGGGTCGAGGCGTTGACGAGCACGGCGGCGGCGTCGACCTCGCGGGTGAAGCGCTCGGCACTGGCCAGGTCGCTGGTGACGATGGCCTCGGAATGCCCGGATCCGAAGCGGGCGATGTGGCCCATCGCCGCTTCGAGGTCGGCCACCACGCCGACCGCCATCTTCAGGTCGAGGAACTCGGTGGCGAACGCCTCGTCGTCGGCGGTGCCGATATCGGGCAGCACGGCGCGGGCCTCCTCGTCGCCGAGGAGCTCCACACCGGCGAGCGTCTCGGCCATCCGGGGAAGGAACGTGGGCGCCACCGACCGGTGGACGAGGAGCGTCTCCATGGCGTTGCACACGCCGGGCCGCTGGGTCTTCGCGTTCGCCACGATCGACAGCGCCATGTCGAGGTCGGCCGAGGCGTCCACGTAGACGTGGCAGTTGCCGTCGCCGTCGATGACCGTGGGCACCGTGGCGTGCTCGGCAATGGTGGCGATGAGCGAGTGCCCGCCCCGGGGGATGAGGCAGTCGATCGCCTCTTCGAGCTGCATGAACTCGACCGCCGCCTCGCGGCTCGTGTCCTCCACCAGCACGACGGCGTCCTCGGGGAGGCCGGCCTTGTCGAGCGCCTGGCGCAGGCACGCCACGATGGCCTTGTTGGAGTCGATGGCCGTCGACGACCCGCGCAGCATGGTGGCGTTGCCGGCCTTCAGGCACAGCCCGGCGGCGTCGCTCGTGACGTTGGGGCGGTTCTCGTAGATGATGCCCACCACGCCGAGCGGCACCCGTACCCGCTCCACCCGCAGCCCGTTGGGCCGGACCCAGCCCTCGACCACCTCGCCGACGGGGTCGGGCAGCGAGGCGACCTGGCGCAGACCGTCGGCCATCGACGCGATGCGGGCGTCGCTGAGACGGAGGCGGTCGAGCTGGGTGGCCGTGGCCCCTTCCGCCTCGGCCCGCTGCAGGTCGACGGCGTTCGCCGCCACCAGCTCGGCCGCATGCCGCTCGAGCAGCTCGGCGGCCACTTTGAGGGCGGTGTCCTTGGCGGCGGTGCCGGCGGTGGCAAGCGCCCGGCCGGCCGCCTTGGCCCGCTCGCCCAGCTGCACCAGAGAGGCGGATGGCATGCCCAAGGGTACCCCCCGGCCGCCGGTGCTCCGTCGGGGCGCGCCGCGCCCGGCCGCGCGCGCGTTCAGACGAGGACGACGAGGTCGTCGCGGTGG
>DASRBM010000339.1:0-3207 GCA_035653635.1 Acidimicrobiales bacterium
CAAGGTCTACGCGCCGATGTACCGGCAGGTCACGCTTGCGGCGCTCGGCACGACCGGGGTGCCGCCGACGACGCCGCCGAATCCGGCGCTCGGCCTGGCCGACGTGCGGGCGGCGTTCGCCACCTACCTGAAGCGGTACAACCACGGCCGCGGATTCGTCTTGATCGGCCACTCACAGGGATCCGGTGTCCTGCGCGATCTGATCGCGTTGGACATCGATCGCAAGCCCGCCGTGCGCAAGCGTCTGGTCTCGGCCATCCTGATGGGCGGAAACGTTCTGGTGAAGAAGGGCAAGGACGTCGGCGGTGACTTCAAGCGCGTCCCGGCCTGCCACAGCGCCTCCCAGTTGCACTGCGTGATCGCCTTCTCGACGTTCGATCAGCCCGTGCCCGCGGACAGCCTGTTCGGGCGTCCGACCGCGCTGCCCGGCACGCCGCCGCCTCCCAAGGGCACGGTCGTGCTGTGCACGAATCCGGCATCGCTGGCGGGCGGGAGTGGGAAGCTGACCCCGATCTTCCCGACCAGGCCGTTCTACAAGCGCAGCCCGCTCTACCTCGGCAACCTCGCGCTCAAGCTCAAGACGCCGCATGCGCACACGGTGTGGTGGTCGGAGCCGAACGCCTACCGGGCGCGCTGCTCCTCGGCGCGGAATGCAAATGTCCTGGAGATCGCGCCCTTGGGTGGAGCGGTCAGACCGGCTCCGAGCCCGACGCCGGCCTGGGGCCTTCACCTGCTCGACGCCAACATCGCGCTCGGCAACCTACTGGCGATCGTCCAGAAGGAGGCCGCGGCGTACGTGGCCAACGGAGGTAGATAGCGTCCGGGGGCGGTGAACGCCCCTGTCATCACGTTCCTGACCGATTACGGCCTGGAGGACGCCTTCGTGGGGGTCTGCCACGGCGTGATCGCGGGCATCTGTCCGGGCGCCCGGGTGGTCGATCTGACGCATGGCGTGCCCCGCGGCGACGTCCGCGCGGGCGCGCTGATCCTGCGCGGGGCTCTGGGGTATCTGCCGCTCGGCGTTCACCTGGCCGTGGTCGATCCGGGCGTCGGCGGGAAACGGCGCGCCGTGGCCGTGCGTACGGCCGACGGCCGCCGATTCGTGGGCCCGGACAACGGGCTGCTGTCGCTCTGCTTCGCCGCGGCGGGCGGCGTGGCCGAGGCAGTCGATATCGGGCGCTCGCCGTTCGCCCTTCAGCCGGTGTCGGCCACCTTCCACGGGCGTGACATCTTCGCTCCGGTGGCCGCGCGGCTCGCCGCCGGGGCGTCGCTGGGGGAGGTCGGAGAGCCGTGCGATCCGGAGGGCCTCGTGTCGCTGGAGCTGCCGGAGGCGAGCGTCGAGGACGGGGTGCTCGTAGCGCACGCGCTCTACCTCGACCGGTTCGGCAACGTGCAGCTCGACGCCGACCCCGGAGATACGCCCGGCTGGCCCGCCCGAGTGGCGATCTCCGTCCGCGGGGAGTCCTGGCCCGGGACGTATGGGCGCACGTTCGCCACTGTGCCCCCGGGCGAGTTGCTCGTCTACGAGGACTCCGACCGGAGGCTGGCCGTGGCGGTCAACCAGGGCAGCGCGGTGGACCGGCTCGGGATCTCGGTCGGCGACGAGATCCGGATCGCACCCGAGTGAGCGCGCTCGGGCAGCCGCGCGTCCACTACCGGGTGATCGGGTCGACAAACGCCCGCGCTCGTGAGCTGGCGGGCGCCGGCGTGCCTCACGGTACCCTCGTCACGGCCGACGAGCAGTCCGCGGGGCGGGGCCGTCAGGGGCGCACGTGGACGGCGCCGGCCGGCCGGGCGCTGCTCTGCTCGGTGGTGATCCGGGACCCGCCGGCGCTGCTCCCGCTGGCGGCGGGCGTGGCGGTGGCGGAGGTGGTCGGGCCGGAGGCCCGGGTGAAGTGGCCCAACGACGTGCTCGTGTCCGGGCGCAAGGTCGCCGGCATTCTTGTCGAGGGCCGCCCTCAGGAGGGCTGGGCGGTGGTCGGGATCGGGCTCAACGTGGCGCTCCGGATGGAGGATCTGCCGGTGGAGCTGCGCTCGACCGCCGGGACGCTGGGACTGGACCCGGACGCGATCGAACCGACGCTCACGGCGCTCCTGGAGCGCCTGGAGGCCTGGCTGGCGGTTGATGCTTCGTCCTTGGTCGACGCGGTGCGTGAGCGGGATGCGCTGCTCGGGCGGCCGGTGCGCTGGGCGGGCGGAAGCGGCGTGGGCGCTGGCATCGACGCCAGCGGCCGGCTGGTGGTCGAGACCGAGTCGGGTCTCGTCCAGCTCGACGCCGGCGAGGTTCACCTGCTGGCGGGATCCTGACCACCTGTAAAACGTGCGAAAGCTCGACCCCGGTGCTCCCCCACGGCCACATGAGCATGGAGAGAATGCTTATGCGGCGGTGACGGGCGGGGTGGCGGGGGGTTTGCTGCGAAATACAGGGCGACGACGGGGCGCCGGCGGCTATGCGGCGGCTTCGGCGTCGCCGTCGGAACGGCGGTGCAGGGACTCTTCGGTGTCGCCGTCAGAATCGTGGTGCAGGGACTCGGGAGGGGCCTCGTCGAAGTCCTCGTCGTCGTCCTCGTCGTCGTCGACATCGTCTTGATCGTCGTCATCGTCGGCCTCGTCGTCATCGTCGACATCGTCGACGTCCTCGGTCTCGTCAGGCTCGACGACCTCGTCCCCCTCCTCAGCCTCGTCGCCGGCGCTCGCCTCGTCCTCGTCCGGCTCTTCGGTATCGACGGTCGCGGTCGCCACCGCCTCCTCGACTCCGTTCCCGCCCGCGCCACCGTCGGCGCCGGCGGCCGCCTTGCGCTTGCGCCGGCTCTTGCCGCGCCGGCCCTTGGGGAAGTTGCGCAGCAGTTCGCGGGCCAGTGCGGCGGGCTTGCGGGCCATCCGCGTGCGGGCGCCGCGCAGCGCCTCCTCGGCCTCCGGCGTGTGGGCCAGGGCGGCGGCCAGCAGGGCGGCCGACAGCCGGCGGTCTTCCTTGCGCGCGGCATGGACAAGGCGACAGGCGTTCCGGACGTGCGCGGCTCCGGACGAGTTGACGAGCAGCCCAAGTAGCCGCTTAGTCTCGGGCCAGCGTTGCACAACATACTCCTCGTACACCTCACGGGTGTACTCAACCATCCACCAGATCCAGGCGTTGGCCTGATCGCGGCGACCAATACGACGCTCAGCCAGGACCTAAAGCATGATCTTCACACCCTCACAGCACTCATC